>JAJQFC010000325.1 GCA_021201355.1 Planctomycetaceae bacterium
GGGAAGGATTGCCTCAAAAAACTGCGGAACGCCAAACGTCCCGGCACCGCGATTGGCTGACCGGATCGGCGCGAACCAGACGCTTCCAAACAGCGAATGAATCGGTATAATGGGAGCCTTTGTCCCCGTCGGACAGGCCCGGCGGAAGCGGTCGCGGAAGTGGACGCGTTCGCGAAACAGGAACGGCGCGGTCGCGGAACGGCTCCCGGAACGTCCGGCCGATTCGCCTGTCCGACGGAAGCCTTTCTTTTTTTCGGCGGGTGTACCCGTCAGATTTTCACGCTCGGGAATGAACCATAGTCAGGAAAACAACGTCATCATGAACACCGCCACCCTGCTCTGCTCCTGTCCGGACCGCACCGGCATCGTCGCCGCCCTCACCTCGTTTGTCGCCGAATACGGCGGGAACATCATCGACCTCGACCAGCACACGGACAACACGAACAACCAGTTCTTTATGCGGCTGGTGTGGGACATCACCTCGTCCCGCCTGTCCCGGGACGACCTGCCGGGCGGCGTCGCCCTCGTCGCCAAAAAATTCAACGACATGCGCTGGAGCCTGTCGTTCGGGACGCCGCTCCCCCGGGTCGCCATCCTCGCATCGACGACGCCCCACTGCCTCGCCGACCTCCTCCTCCGCCACCAGATGGGCGAACTGCCGGCGGAAATGGCCCTCGTCATGGCCAACCACGAAGATCTCCGCGATCTGACGGAACATTTCAAGGTGCCGTTCCACTACGTGCCGGTGGACAAGAAAAACAAGGCCGACGCCGAACAGCGTCAGCTCGAAATCCTTCGGGAAAACAATGTCGACGTCGTCGTCCTCGCCCGGTACATGCAGATTCTCAGTCCCGCTTTCGTCGACGCCTACGAGGGAAGGATAATCAACATCCACCACTCCTTCCTCCCGGCCTTCGTCGGCGCCAAACCGTACCACCAGGCCAAGCAGCGCGGGGTTAAAATCATCGGCGCCACCGCCCACTACGTCACCGCCGATCTCGACCAGGGGCCGATTATCGTTCAGGACGTCACGCCGGTCAGCCACCGGGACGAGGTGGAAGACCTCATCCGGAAAGGCCGGGACATCGAGCGCCAGGTGCTCGGCACCGCCGTCCGGCTCCACCTTGAACGGCGGGTGCTGGTGAGCGGCAACCGGACCATCGTGTTTCAATAGGGCGGGTTAATAACCGGGTGAAATGGTTTTTCGCTCTCCCGTTTTCCGAAGTATTCGCGAACCCCTTGCGTGTGAGCGGAAGGGGTTCGCGGTTTTTATAGGCGGTGGTATGCGGGAGGATTGGCGGTACTGGATGCCACGCCGATTGACGTCGACATAGAGGTCACGACGACGGTCCTTGAGACCGGCGGTCGTCATTGCCAATGCCGAATCGAAGTATGGAACGGTGCTTTCGCCCGTGAAGCGGTTCGCGTGATGGCTGTTCGTTTGGGTAGTGGCGAAAGAGTATAGGGCGGCTTTCGGGTGACGGATGGTTTTGTGAACGGCGGCATGCTCGCAACCCGGCGGCGTTGCGGCAACCCGGCGGATTGCGGCGCGGCTAGGCCCGGGGAAAGAATTCCTCGTACGACTTCACCATGTGCGGCCGATGGACGTGGGTGTAGATTTCCGTCGTCTCGAGGGACGAGTGGCCGAGAAGCTCCTGCACGACGCGGAGGTTCGCGCCGCCTTCCAGCATGTGGGTGGCGAAGGAATGGCGGATAAGGTGGGGATAGACGTTTTTGTAAATCCCGGCCTTGATGGCGGCGGTCTTGACGATGCGGAAGACGTTTTCCCGGTGGAGCCGCTTGCCGTTCCGGGAGACGAACAGCCAGTTCGCGTCCCAGCCGCTCGGGTTCTTCACCCTGAGCCACTCGCGGCAGCCGTGGAGGTATTTTTCAATCGCCTGCACCGCCGCCAGGGTCAGGGGCGTCATTCGCTGTCTCGACCCTTTGCCGGTGAGGCGGATGGTCATCTCCTCGAAGTCGATGTCCATCACCTTCAGGTCGCAGACTTCGCTTACCCGGGCGCCGGTGGCGTAAAACGTCTCGAGGATGGCGCGGTTCCGCACCGATACCCAGTCGTCCCCGCTCTCGGCCTGGAGGAGGCGGGTGACCTCGGCCGGGGTCAGGTCGTTCGGCAGGTGGCGCCAGACCTTCGGGCTTTCCGAATTCCGCGTCGGGTCGGTGTCGATAATGCCTTCATTCAGGCAGAAGCGGAAAAAGCAGCGGAGCGACGTAAACATCCGCGCCCGGCTGGTTGAGGACAGGTTCTGTTCGGCCAGATGGCAGAGGTAGAGGGATATGTCCTCCTGGGTGATGTCGCCGAGGTTTTTCGTCCCGACCATAAATTGCCTGAATGTCCGGAGATCCCGGCTATAGGCTTCCAGTGTGTTTTTGGCCAGGCCGCATTCGACCCGCCCGAATATGAGATATCGCCTCACCGCGGCGATGATGTCTCCATTGGCCTGTTCTTGTGCGGCATCCATTCGCGCTCCCTTATGGTATCCTCGTTACATTCCGCAACCGTCCGGATGCGGCGGCCATGGTTATCCGTGACCTGTCAGGCTGGACGGCCGCAGCCGAAAACGTCGTGTTTACTTCCTTATAATTTCCGGAAATCCGGCCCGGCCATTCAAAAAAATCCTGAATAAAAACGGTCTATTTTCGCGTACAAATTATTCGCATTTCAGCGTTTGCAAACATTAATAACGTTTACTTCGAGTTGATGTGCGGCGTCCACGGGATGACATTAGCGGAGAGACGCGAATACTATCGGCCTAAACGCGGTCAAAAGAAACCCGGCAGATTATTCCGCACGCGGTGCACGTTAACCAAAAAAAGTTTTGTGGCATTGTATCGTTGTTGCCGGCGAGTCGGCCGGCCACCGGGCGGCAACGGCGGAAACCGTTACGGAATCAAAAGAAAAACGCCCCGGCGTTTGCGGGGCGTTTTTACAGACCTTTTCCGTGTTTCACCGGTAGTACCCAATTACGCCGGATGTACCAGTTTGAACCGGCATTTACACCTAGACCGGTCCTACCAGCCGAACCCGAAACCGAAGCTTGTTCCGCCCCGGTGGTGCCGGCGGTAGCGCGGCCGGTCATGGAAATAATAATACTGCCTCGGACGCGGCTCCGGCACAATGACCACCGGCGGCTGGTCGACCACGACCACCGGCGCCGGCGGCACGTAGTTGTTAAACAGCACTTCCGACCGCACCTGGTCCCGGTCCTGCGCGACGCCCTGAAGGCCGCTGTTTCCGACCACGCCGAACGGAACAAGGCGAAGCGTGGTGGATTCGCCCTCGCGGACGCGGACCTTCAGTTCCCTGCCGCTGTCGCCGTAGAGCTTGTACGTTTCCTTTCTGAGGTTCAGGACGAGGTTTTGCCCCGGGGCGATCTCATACCCGCCGTTCGGGCTTCGGCTGATAAACAGCCGCTTGTTCCCCGGATTGACGAGGAAATAATACGGCATGGCGTCCTGATTGCCGACGGAGAGCCAGCCTTCCTTCGCGTACAGGGACGGAAAGGCGGTGGAACCGGACAGCGGAATCGGCGTCACCGGCGTTCCCGGCGCCGGTCCGGCCACCGCCACCGACGTCGGCAAGGACGCGACCGGCGCCGACGGCGACGCCATGACCGGAGCCGGGTCGGACGCCGGAGCAGTCCGGGCCAGGGCGATAACCTGTTCCGACACGCCCATCCGGCGGAGAATCGCCTCGTCCTCGGCGTCCAGATCGACCCCGCCGCCGTCCCGCAGAATGCCTAGAAGAGCCGGTTCCTGAACGCCGTTTTCGATAAGGCTGACCAAATCGTCAAAGTCCAAACCGGTCGCCGTCGGCATCCACAAGGCCACGACGGCGCAGAACGCGGCAAGGACCATCCCGGCGCGGCGACGAATAGTAACAATTCGCATAATTATCACCCTCACTTGAAAAAAGACCGACACAGACGCCGCTTCGGCAAGCGACGTCCGTGTCGAGATTCGGAACCGCAATACATTATTAGACGGTACAACACCTACCCACCGGAGTCACGCTGACATAAAGATGTCACGCTCTACCCTCACCGTGGGCGCGGCGGACGCGTCCCGCCGGAAGGCCTGCCGCCACCCGGCCGGCCGCCGGAAGGACGTCCACCCGGTCTTCCGCCGGGACGAACGCCGGGCGGTCTACCGCCAGGAGGCCGGCCACCCGGAGGTCTGCCCCCGGGGGACGCACACCTGGAGGCCTCCCGCCGGGTGGTCTTCCGCCCGGAGGGCGTACTCCCGGAGGCCTGGCTCCCGGGGGACGGCCGGACGGCGGACGGCCCATTCCGGGCGGGCGTCCGGGCGGACGAGCCGCTGGCGGACGCGGCCGGGACGGCGGCCGGTGGTAGTCCGGACGGCTCCAGAAACCCCAGCCGACGCTCGGCCCCCACATGCCGTACGGGCCGTACGGTCCATAATAGTACATGGGCGAAGCGTCGTAATAATATGTCGGTCCGATCGGCGGTACCCGTGAACCCTGGTAATATACGTCCGACGGTTCGGGGACGATAACGGCATCGCCATAGTAATATGCATCCGACCCGCTGGCAACGCCGATGCCGCTGCTTTGGCCGGGCATTGGGACAAGGTTGCCGTTTTCATCCCGGATGTAAATCGTCGGATCATAAATAACGTCGCCGCTGGTGACGGGTGCGTCAAACGATTCCGGTGACGGCACGGTGACGACTTCCGGCATTGGTGCGGAAGAGACCACGTCTTCTGATAAGTCGCCAGAAAGAGAAGCGGCGTCCGGCGATGCGGACCCGTTGCCGGATTCGGAATCGGCACCTGCCGATTCTTCGTCGACCAGTGCCTCATCGTCCTGGTCGTCAAGTGCATCGGAATCGGTGGAAACGCCGTCGTCCGGGTCGGATTCACCGCCGGCCGGTTCACCGTCACGGACAGCGTCAACCGTGGAATCCCGGGGCGAGGCATCCTCGCTGTTCTCAGCGGCGACCGACGGCGGGACAGCCGGCGTCGGCACCGGGACGATATCGTCCAGAGTGAGGATGCGTTCACCCTCGTACGATGCGGCCCGGGCGCTGCCCGGAACCAGTATCACCGAACCGGCAATCGCCAGCGCCGCGGTCAGGACGAATTGAAAACCGCCGCGCGCGCGGTAATGATGCCTGATTACCATATCTATCCTCCAACCTCGAGAGAGGGTGTCTGAAGGACGCACCCTCACCACGCCGCCGCGCGGACAAACCGTGTGAATCGCGACGGTTCATCCGCGCGGACGGAAGTGCGTTCCCGGACCGGTCGCCTACCTGGGACCGGGCCGCCCGCCGCCGGGCCTGCCGCCGCCCGGCCGGCCCGGACGATGGCTCGGCCGCCAGCGATCCCGGCCACTGCCGAACCCGAAGGAGAAGCTCAGGCTCGGGCCACGGTCGTAATAATACGGGTAGGAATACGACGGCACGACATACGTCGGCGAAGACGGGACCACGTAGGTCGGCTGTTGAACAATGACGCTCGGTTGATCCTGATAATAAACCGTACCCGGGTCGACATAAGTAGTTGTCGACGACGATGTGCTCCCGCCCGGCTGAATCACCGATCCGCCGACCAGACGCGGGATCGACATGACCACGCTTTCACTGGCGCCGAGTCGGCGAAGTTCGTTCGCTTCTTCGACGGTTATTGCCAGGTTCGAATCCTGCTGAACCATGTTAAGTATAACCGAATCCGAAACATTGTTCGACACCAGATTCCGTAAATCATTGTAATCCAGGGCCTGGGCGCCGGCAACGGTGAAAAAGAGCGCCGTCGCCGCAGCCACGGCGGTCAGTCGTTGCCGGAACCGCGTTCGTATAATAGTCATAAGAATTCCCTTTCTCCAGGGTAAATCATTCGCCACGACCGCAGGATCGCGCACTCCGGCGAATGGACACATCCCTTCCGCACAACCTCACCACGCGACGCGCCAGTATTCCTTCACCTTCGGGCAGCCTCCCCGTGCACGGTTCCGGCGCCTCACCAGTATAGTGTCCGGACAATACCGGTCATTACGCAGAAAATGAAGAAAACTTTACCGGTCGGTACACTTTCCCGTCACCCTCAGTATACACCATAGGTTGTGGTTAGGCGCGGGCATGACGGCGACCTGGCGCGGGAACAGGAAATTTTTGAGGATATCAGGGCAACCGGCGGCGGCCGGAACTGTTTGCGGAAATATGTAGAATCAGGTACACTTCCGTCACTCATGACAAACCGCCCGGGACGCCGTCCGGCGTACCGGCATGCCGTTTCCACAGCAACCACAGATTGAAAGGAACGTGATATGGCATTGGAAAAAACGCTCGTCATCCTGAAGCCGGACGCCGTCGCCCGGCGCCTCGCCGGCCGCATCATCTCCCGGTTCGAAGACAAGGGATTCTCCATCGCGGCGTTGAAGTATATGAAAATCGACGCCGCCCTGGCAGACAAGCACTATGCCGAACACAAGGAAAAACCGTTTTTCCCGAGCCTGACCAAGTTCATCACCTCCGGCCCGGTCATTGTCCTCGCCCTCGAAGGCGTGGACGCGGTGCCGGTTATCCGGAAGATGGTCGGCGCCACCAACGGCCGCGCCGCCGAACCGGGCAGCATCCGGGGCGACTTCGGCATGAGCCGGGGTTTTAACCTGATCCACGCCAGCGACTCGCCGGAATCGGCGGAACGGGAACTCAACCTGTTCTTCAAGCCGGAAGACTTTATTCACAGCGGCGACCAGGCCGGACTCTCTTGGAATTACGAATGGACCAACGGAAAGCCGGACTAAAACCGTACCCGCCCGCCGTCACGCCGGTTCGGCGTCGTTTTCGGCAAGACCGGCGGCCGGATGGCATTACCGGCCTCCGAACTTTTTTCGGTAAAAGTGGAAAAATTTCGCGCCGAGTATGTTTTACGAATTACCTGTACATTTGTTGCCCGGGCGCCGTCGGTACGACGGCGATTTTTCGTGGATTTTCGACGGACCGGCAATCCGTTTCGACAAAGAATGGACGCGGACAAATTCCTGTTCGGACAAGCGATGCCACATTACAGGAGA
>JAJQFC010000002.1 GCA_021201355.1 Planctomycetaceae bacterium
CTGCTCAGACGGCCATTCTTTACACTCGCCGCGTGTCCGTCAATCGCTTAGCAGGCCATATCTGTCTCCTCCGGACAAATGCATTTCGACTACGACCTGGTCCTCTGCGGATACCACATGAAGCTTGGTGTTCCATCCGCCCTTTGACTTGCCGATTGCCTGCTTCCCGAGTTTTTTAAGGCACCATGGCCGTCCGGGTGAACCTTGCACGAGGTACTATCGAACGCCAATACCTCGACGCGAATTGCAATGATCTTTCCCGCCTGCAAGGCAGCGAAGATGCGTTGCATAACGCCGTTTTTGGCCCAGCGATTAAATCGCTTGTATACGGTAGACCATGGGCCATACTCTCTCGGCAGGGCGCGCCATTTGCACCCGTTTTCAGCCATATACAGTATGGCATTGATAAAGTCACGATTGGAGGTCTTTACGTTTCCGCGCTGAACAGGAAAGTGACCAGCTATCCGTTCGAATTGCGCCTCTGTAATATCCATTCACAACTTATACCGAAAATCCCTAATAGTGTCAACACTACCTAAATCAATACATGTTCGGAAACCTTTTCGCAGCATAAGGTCGAGTTTGCTCTTCAAACTCCCCGCCCTGCGGTGGCGGCAAGAGGCGAGTAGCGTTGAGGACCTTACCGAATGTCTCCACGGGCGTTTTCGCGACTGTCCGTTATGTCAGCGTAGCGGAAATCTTGACTAAAAATGAGCTTTCAAAAGTCAGCGCTTCCAGAAAGACATCGGGAACCTCGTGGCCGGCTGTATCCATGTAGTCCATGACCCTGGCTACTTTCGGGTAATTCGACAGCTTGGGCGTGAAATGCCTGGAGGCGTTACGAAAGAACTCGGTCACCTTTTTCTCCCAGTTGGCGCGGTAACTTTGCGAATCGCCACGCGGGATGTTCCAATTGTCGCCTCGTCCGAAGTGGGTGGCGGAGGCGGGCTGGCTGTTTGCCGACATGAACAGGCTGCACGGTACGCAGGATGCCACCTTCTTCGTGTTGTCACCCAATGCCAATTCCAGGAAAACGCCCTCTGTTGTCTGGGTTTTCAGGTATTTCACCATGGCGTTGATCATACCGTGGTAGCTCTTGAAAATCTTTCCCGCGACGTATTCCGCCGTGACATCGGCGATGAGATCGGTGGAGCTGATCTTAATTCCCTTGCTCGTCGTCTGCTTGCCGTTTATCTCCCGCATGATTTCCAGCGCGCGATTGGTCGACTGCTTCGCCTTGTTATACGCATCTTTCACTGTGTCGCCCGTCGGGGCGGCACGGATGGCCGGCGTATACAATTCCAAATCCGACGGCCCGACGAAATGGATACCGGATACCATCGACAGCGCGCCTATATATGCGCCGTACGGGGCGATGTCCTCTTTCTTGTTCGCCTTCACCTCGAGAATGTCCACCATGGTGCCCAGGTCGTCCACTATTCCCCTTAGTTGCTCGGCCGTAGTGACGTAATCGGTCGTGGCGAAAATGCAGGGCTGCTCATCCTTCCTCGGAAGTTGCGTGAAAGTTACCGGAACGTCCGCACCGTTCAGTATGGTCGTGGCTTCGTCATGGGCCGTCTTGTCGCCCGCGTCCTCAAACCCGAATATAGTCTTCTTGCTAGTGCTCGATTGATTGTTGTACAGGATGAATCCGACGGCAATCATCGTGGCGAGGCCGTCCGCCAGGGACTTGTCGAGCTGGGGCATGGTATCTCCTTATAAAAGAATACCGGAGGAAAGCCTCCGGTCGCTGATTACAAAACCGTGACGGTGGTCTCTTCTTTGATCAGGCCGTCGCTGTTTTCAACGGCAAGAGTGTATCGCACCGTTTTTTGCGTCTGCGGCACCTCGACAATCCGCTTCACGCCGCTCTCGACTTCGATGCGGCCGAGGCCGTTCAGGTAAGCGTGGCGGGTGTTTTTAACGGTGATGTGGAGTTGCGCGATGCCGCTATTTTTCATTCCGCCTTTGAATTCGACTATTTCCGCACTGAGCGGGACCAGCTCGCAAAACCGCGACAGTCGCTGGCCGCCGCATTCCGCTTGCAGGACGAAGTCGGTTTTTTTCAGTAACGTCGTGGTATGCTCACCCGTGCCTTCGCTTGGGTCGAGGGAGACGTCTCCGGGCATGAACAGACACCTGTCCGCACCCAACGCCTCCCAGCGAAACGTCACCCGATCGCCGAAGCCGGCGACACCGTGTCCTTCCGCCACTTCGAAAACGGTGATGAGAAGGGGATGGCGCCGGACCGTCACCGGCAGCCTGGCCTCGGCGTCCTCTCCGTTGACATTGAACAGCTTGCCCCGGCAGACGACTATCCGGCCGGCCGGCTGGTGGGTCACTAGGCCGGAGATCACCAGTTCCACCTGGCCGTTCGCCGGCACCTCCATGTCCTCTTTCGGGAACAATACCAGGGTATTGTCGCCGACGCGGGTAAAGCGGCACGATTCCGACACGGTAACAGTCGCCTTGGCGAATTCCGCCGTCGTCGCCAGACACCCATCGTCTTCGCCCAACGGCAGGACCAGGTATACCATGCTGAGATTGGGGAGAGCCACTGCGGTGTCTATGGGCAGGAAATCATACGAGGCCGCCTTGGTGCCGTTGTGCAAAACCACGTCACCGAGGGTGGGGTTCCGTACCTGCAGGACCAGCATGTTCGCCACGTCACGCGGTTCGTTGGCGCTGGTGTCGACGCGGTTCGGGGATAGTTCCAAAAACAAATCCATGCCAGTCTCCCGGTGAAAATCATGATAGATTCAGAGGCGGTGATTGAGCACAGCCTCCTGATTCGTCCCGCCCGCGTCGGTACACTGCAATACGAAACGAAGCTACACCGGCTCGCCGTAGGCTTGCGTCCAGGAGCCGCTGGCGGTGTCGGCGATGGTAAAAACCCCGGTGTCCCAGGCCTTGACGGCGACGGTTTCCGCCCCCTTCGCGGTCCAGTGGAGGGTGACGACGGCATGGTGATCGAAGTGCCGGACCACCAGCCGGAAATCGTCCATCTCCGCGAAGCGCGGGACCGCAACCTTGTGCTCGAGGATATGGGCGCCCCCGCAGCGGATCGTGACGGCGTCGGCGTCCTTGACGAGCGTTTCCTTCCCGCTTGGGTCGACATTCCGGTACTCGCCGCCCTGAGTCAGTTCGACCGTGTTCGCGAAGTGCGTCTCCCACGTCACCATGTCGTCCACGATTTCCACCTTCGCTTCGGGCGGCATGATGAACACGCCGGCCCGCGCGAACGCGCCGGCGATCTTGTCGGAAAGACTGAGGAAATAACTGTCGATTTCCGGGTCGAGAACCACTTCGACGGCAGACGTGCGTTGCGGCGTCTTGCCCACGGCGTCGAAGCCACCGGGGAGCACGGTGCCGGTAAGGGCGTTTTCGATGGACCAGGTGAGCCGGACCCGATCCCCCACCGCGCCGGAACTGGGCGAGGCGTAGAAGGAGTCGATGCCAAGGGAGGATGATTTTTTGTAAATCGATCCGGACAGCGTCGTGACGCCTCCAACGCCCAGGACGTTTTTCAGTTTCGCGGTGAGGGTCGTGAAGCCTTCGGGCGCCGTGGAAACGATGCCGGTCCAAGTGAAGGAGATGGATTTCAGCGGGCCCACCCGGACGCAATCCGTCGGACTGGGTTTGAACCTGCACGTTATTCGGCCCTTTTTAAGAGGATCGGATTCCCAGCCGTTTTTCGAGGTGAAGCCGCCGGTACAGGTCACTTTGCCATAGGTTCCGTCGTTTTGGTTGAACATGTTGGACGCACCGCTGCCGACATTGACGCTCAGCTCGATAGCGGCGTCGCCGGCTCCGTCGAAGACGAGAGCCTCGGTCGGCGAAGGGTTGGTGATGTGGAAATGGAGCTGCGCATTATGGCGGAGTTCGCGGCTCATGCCAGGGTCGCTGACTGCGAGCGATTCTTCATGAAATTCCAATATCGGTCGCTCCGTCCCCATGCGGCGCCTCCTTTTCCTTGATTTCCAGATATCCCTCCACCGCCGTGCGCGGATACCCCTCCATGCGCGCCAACGGGTCGCGGGGGTCGAGGGTTCGTGCCTTCCAGGCGTCGTCGGCGACGAGATGATGCCAGACAAAATCCGCCTCACCGGCGGCGGGCAGGGGAAACTCGGGCTGCTCCGACGCCAAAACCGGAGCGGCGAGAAACGTCACGGTGACGTTTTCGAGGGCCTGGGCGACCAGTTCCTCCGGGAGGCGCAGGTTCTTGACTGGCAATATGCCAGAGGTCATGCACACCTCCGACCATGGTTCCACCAGGACGGTGACCACGGTGGCGGGCGAGCATTTTTTCGCCGGCAGGTGAACAACATTGTCCTGGACGCAGTAGGACGATTTCGGTTTTGGGCCGACATTGTCCAGAATTCGCATGCGGCTGAAGTCCCTGTCCGGGAAAAAGCCAATTAGGCCGTCCTGGGGATCGTCACGGCGGCCCAAGGCGACTGGGACGAGAAGATGGTCGACGTCGACATCTTCGCTGGGATCCGGCTCGTTTTCCTCGTAATGGCGGTAGCGCTCCTTCTCGCCCAACACTCGAAATGCGAGGGAAAACCGCGCCAATGCCAGAGGTTTGCCGATGAACTCCAAACTGTGGGCTGGATGGCTGCCGGGATGGATGTAATACATGAGTCGGTTCAGGTATTCGAGGAAATCCTGCAATGCGTCCCGGCCGCCGTCTTTCAGGCCCTGAAGAAACATATGGAGATCTGGATCGAGATCGCCCGGGATGTCGGAGGAGCTCGGCACGTCGGGCGGGCTTTTCCAGAGTATTCTCGAATCGGTTTCAGTCGCCTGAAGACTCCCTACCGGCAGGCCGCCGGCGCTGTACACCATCAGGCTGTGGCTTAACCGGCTTGGCAGGACGAACCCGCACAGCGGCGAAGCCGTCTCGACAAACGATGCCTCCACTCCGTCTCCGGCCCGCAACCAGTAGGCTTCGAGGCGGGAAGGCTGCACAAGTCGCGGCGGCAGCAGAACGTTGGTAACGGGATTGTTCCCGCCCGCCCGCATGGATTCGTCGGCATATACCGCCGGATTGGCGATGTCCTGGAAACGCCCGAGCGCGTCAATGATCCGGACCTGCCCGAGCGAAAGGAATCCCGCCCGGATGGGTGAGAAAAGGAGATCGAACACCGGCGTTCCGCTGGCGACGGCGGGGTCGAGACGTTTGATCAAATCAAGAAGCGACTGCTCCTCCGGATCGCTGGTGAATAAGGCGGGCGAGAGGGCGGGGGAGCGCATAAGGAGGAGATCGTTGAAGCCGCCCAGGGCTTGGGAAAGCCGGTTGGCGGAGCGGACGGCGGCGCGAAAGTCGGCGTTGTCGGCGAATCGCCACCGGGCCAGCGCCTGCATGGTCCTGGAAGCGGTATCGGAGATAAAAAGTCGCGCCTGGACGGGATAGCTTTCCTCCGGACTCAAAGCGGGGTTGGCCAGACCGTATTCTTCGCCCTGCAACTCCCAGTTGATGAAGGATGGGGTGGAGCCAACCAGATCTCTATCCGGCGCGTAATAACCCTGCCATTCGAGGATAAGAGGATACCATCGCGGGTGGTACCGCTGGAGAGCCGTCTCGTCCGGCGGGGCGTTGTCAAAAGAAATGCCTTCGACCGGCCGACCGTAGCGTTGGGCGGCCTGTATTTTTTTGCTTAACAGGTGGATTTGGCTTTCGGTCGGCTTCTTCTCCTCGTAGGCGCGGACGGCAAGATGGCGGGCGAAGGAGTTGGCGAGGAGCGCTGTCTCCGTCGCCAGCAGCGGCGCTTCCTTCGGTATGCCATCCGGCAATCCAAGACCGGGGCAAATCTCCTCTCCCACCAGGACCGTCTCCAGATCGGGCGTTGAGACGCTCATCTGCGAAATAGTCTCGCCGGTGAGGCGGCAGGATAGATAGGCATTTTCCGAGGCTTTTTGATCGTGGACGAGTTGCGACACGACCAAAACGGGATCGTTGGGCACGCGATAGGGTTCGTCTGGCTGGGCAATCACCTCATACCCTTCGCCCGGGTCAAAGGCTTTCACCTCCTGGTCGATGGCGTGCATGCGGTCGGCGAGGGCGGTGTCGTACGCCACTGCGGCGGCATAGCCATTTACCATACGCTTCCGGTACATTTCGGCGTATTCCTCGTCGGCGTTGGCCTGGAGATACCAGTTTTCGTAGACATCGCGTTGCATCTGCCGCAGGACGGCCCGGTCTTCGAAAGCTTGGCGGCAACGCTGCCGCAGGAACGACAACCGCTCCAGCGTTTCCCGGTCGGGCGGCGGTGCTTTTTCGCATCCTTCCTTTCTTTTGATGTTAGGAATGTCGTCGGGCCGGCGGGTGGCGAAGGCAGTGCCGTGGAGGTGCTGCTCCGCATCGAGGATCCCGCTCCGGTCGGCGAAAAAATGTTCCAGATCGTTTAGGAAATAGGCGAGAAGCCTTTCCCCTCCGCCGTCACTGTTGCCGTGCGCAGTCAGTGCGGCGACGGCATCGGCGGCGGTGTTGCCGATGGCGAGGCGGGGCATCTCCACCACCTCTCCCTCCGGGGGATCGTCGGGTATGCCGCTAGGATACAGGGTGCTTTTCGTCTCCCAGCGAATGCCGTCCACCATGCCGTGGCAGAGCGTCCGATCCGGCCAGGTCTTCCCGGTGAAATCAAGTCCGAAGCGTTCCCGCAGTTCTTCCAGGGATGTGATTTCGGCAAAGGGTTCCTTTTCGCCGGCGTCGCGGTACCAGCCGCAGATGGAATAGGCGAGACTGACATTTTCGATATTTTCGGCAGGCAGGTCGTCATGGAAGCCGAAGACGTTGCGGCAATGGGGATAATATCCGGCGAAGAAAGGGCTGACCGGGGATACCGCGGGGAGGCGGATGTGGTCGTCGGCGTCGCTGTCGCCCAGCTCGGCCGGGATGCTCCGGCCGAGAATGCGGTAGGGTTGGTCGGGGTCTTGCGGGCGGGGCCATGAGGGGCTGCCCAGGTTGTGGTTGTCGCCGCTTTCCTCCGTCTGTAACCAGTCGCTTTGCA
>JAJQFC010000017.1 GCA_021201355.1 Planctomycetaceae bacterium
GCCGTCTCCCTACCGGCGCGGCGGGGGGCCACCGGGTCCGGGACCGGCCCGGCCGGCCCAGCGGCTCTGGGCCGCTTCGTGGAGAACGACGGTCTCGCCGGCCTCGAGTCCGGAGACGATTTCAATATCGACGCCGTCCGTGATGCCGGTTTCCACCGCCCGTTCCTCCTGG
Organism: Planctomycetaceae bacterium; assembly: GCA_021201355.1. GTDB lineage: Bacteria > Planctomycetota > SZUA-567 > SZUA-567 > SZUA-567 > JAJBSZ01. The sequence goes on from JAJQFC010000017.1 coordinate 173, forward strand.
ACGCCGTCCGGCCGAACCACGGTGACGTAGGACTGGCGCCGCGAATAATCGACCCGCGCTTCGCCGTCGGCCGCGTCGTTTTCCCGGACGGCGCGGCGGACCACGGCCGAGGCCGGGACGAGGACGGCGTCGGACCGCTCGTCCACGAGGAAGAGGACATTCGTGGTCATTTCCGGCTTCAGAAGCGCTTTCCGCCGGCTGTCGACCTCGACCTTGACGTCGAAGGTGACGACGTTCGACTCGATGGTGCCGGTGGCGGCGACGCGGACGACCTTGCCGGTGAATTCCATTCCCTTGTAGGCGTCGGCGGTGACGATGGCCCTGACGCCGGGCTGGACGCCGCTGATGTCGGCTTCGTCCACGGCGGCGATGGAGTAGATGCGGGACAGGTCGATTAATTTCATCGCCGTGGTGCCGCCGCCGACATTGGACACGCCGGACGCGACAATCAGGCCTTCCTGAACCGTCCGTTCGGAGACGACGCCGTCAATCGGGGAGAAAATTTCGGTGTCGCGGAGTCGCTGGAGGGCGTCTTCGAGGGCGACGGTGTCGTTCTCGACCTGGCCTCGGCGATGGGGACTTCCTGCCGGGTCTTGTCGAGTTCGAGGGCCTGGACCTTCAGATCGTCTATTTTAATCCGGGCCTGGTCGAGCTGGGCCTGGGTCTGGACGCCTTTCGTGACAGCGGTATCGTATTCCTCACGGGATACAACCTTCTGATCGTACAATTGACGGGCGCGTTCAAGTCGGGCCTGGTATTCGTCGCGTTCCGCTTCGGCCGACTTGAATTCGGCGTCGGCCCGGGCGGTGTCGGCGGCCAGTTTGGCTTCGGCGGCGGCGACGCCGAGACGGGTCTGTTCCAGTTTGGCCTTCGACATGTCGAGGGTGGCCTGGAGCTTGGCGACGGACCGTTCCTCGTCAGTCGGATCGAGCTTGAAGAGGAGGTCGCCCTGCTTGACTTCATCCGACACGTCGAAATTGACCCGGACGACTTCGCCGGAGGCCTTCGACTTGATTTCGACCTCCCGTTCCGGTTCGACCCGGCCGGAGGCGGAGACGGTGATGGACAGGTCTCCCCGGCGGGCGACGGCGGTGGTCGGCGCGGCGTCGGCTTCTCCGGCGTCGACGCCGGTAGAACTGGAGTAGAGGAAATAGCCGCCTATTACCACGACGGCAAGAACGAGGATGACGATGTATTTTTTCATAGGATGCAATCCTGTTCACCATGGACCGGTTGCCCGGTGTATGTCTATACAATAATGAGGCCCCCGGCTCACAGGCGGATTGCGTACCGTTTTGGCATCAATTCCTGCGCCGCGCCTCATGAGGATAGTATGCCTGACTTACAACGTATTACTACACATTGTACTGTTTATTTTCACGGCGTGCCATGTTCCGGCGGGACGGATTCCGGGAAAAAGTTTGTCGCGCCCGGCGTTTTTCCCGTATAGTGATGCGACGTGAGGGCCGCCCGGCGCGGCTGATCGTCAACCGGCGCCGGAAAGTCGGGAAAGTCGGCCCATAATTCAGGATTATCCTTGACAACCCTATTGTCGGCATGGATAGTATAGTGTTCTCAGGCGCGGCTGCCGGTCGGCGGTCGCGATTTATTATTGTACACGCTCCAGAGCGAGTCATGTTCCGTGAAGGCGCCGTTGGCGCACCATGCATGATTGAAGACGATAAAGGAGACATATCATGGCCAACGAATGCGCGATTTGCGGCAAAAAGACCACGTTTGGCACCAAGTACGCCCGTCGCGGCGCCGCCAAGGCCAAGGGCGGCTCCGGCGCGAAAATCTCCGGCAAGACCGGCCGAACCTTCAAGCCGAACCTCCAGAACGTCCGGGCCGACGTCAACGGCACGGCGAAACGCATCCGCGTTTGCACGTCCTGCCTGTCCGCGGGCAAGGTGAAAAAGGCCGCGCGCGGCCAGATGAAGATCCGGAAGGCCATGGCGTCCTAGTCGGGACGATAACGGCCGTACGGTCCAGAGCCGGTTCCCAGGTATCGATGGCCGAAGAACCCGTACTTTCATGCGCCGCATCCATCGCATTACCCACACCTCACCGATACTTCGGTGAGGTTTTTTTTACCCCGAGGAAAGGTGTCCACTGGACAACGCGAGGCGGTCCCGGCGCGAGCTACTTTTTCCCGCGTCCGTACCGGGCGCGCCGGGCTTTGTCCCTGGCGCGGGCCGGGGTGTCGGGCCGGGCGAGACGTTCCGGAAAGAGGGAATTGATGGCGTCCTCGTATTCCGGGTGGTCCTCAAGACGGACCGGTGCGCGGTAGCCGACCACGTTCCGGACATAGGGGCAGTCGGCCGGAAGGCTCTGAAGGGTCACAGAAGTGGCGGCGCTGGAGCAGAGCGGCTGTTTCGCGAACCGATCCGGATAGACGGTGCAGAGGTTGGTCTCGGTGTCGAGGAACTCGCAGGGGACGTCCGTAATAACGACGACGTCGCCGAAGCGGACCTTCTGGTGGCAGCAGACGCCGCAGCGGGTGCAGAGGTTTTCGTAGGCTTCCAGGGCGTCGTCGTCCGTGGCCATGGCGTCACACTCCCCGTTCGATATCGGGCCAGATAAAGCGGTGCAGTTGCAGATTCAGACGGACCGGCAGGGCGTCGTCAAGGATCCATTTCGCCAGGGTGGCTGGAGCCACCTTGCCGTGGATCGGCGACAGGGATGTCGTCACCGCGCGCGGAAAGCCTTCGTCCTGGAGGACTGTCCTGGCCCAATCATAGTCCATTCGGTCGGCAATGCCGATTTTTATTTCGTCGCCGTGGCGGAGATGGGCGAAGTTGGCGAGGCGGTTTCGGGCCGCCATGCCGGAGGACGGCGGTTTCAGATCCATTATCCTGGCGACCGGGTAGGGAAGGACGGAAACGTCCAGGGAGCCGTTGGTCTCGACAAGCACCTCGTAGCCTTCCGCCAGGAGGCGGCGGGCTAGTTCCGGCGTCGCCGGCTGGAGCAGCGGTTCGCCGCCGGTGATTTCGGCCAGGCCGGCCCGGTGGGGGCGGATGGCTTCGAGAATAAGCGGGAGCGGCAGGTCGCGGCCGGTTTCCGTCAGGGAATAGCGGGTGTCGCACCAGGCGCATTCGAGGTTGCAGCCGGCGAGGCGGATAAAACTGCACGGCCGGCCGGCCCGGGTCGATTCGCCCTGGATGGAATGGAAGATCTCGTTGACGAGTAGTGACGGCATTGTCGGTGGCTCCAAAGTCCTCTTTTAACAGGGTATTGATGGTAGAACGAGCCGTTCGGCCTTGAGACGGTAATGGTGTCAGGCGTTGCACACGCAATTCCGGAATATCTTCCCCGGATGCATTTCTACAAAAAACCCGTAGAGACCGGACCGGTTTGGTCCTGCGGCTCTACGGGCTATATGGTTGTGGCTCATGTCGCGCCGAACCCTATTTCTTTTTCTTCTTGTGCTTGCCGTCCTTGGTCTGGACGCCGGCGGCGCCGGATCCGGCCTTGACCGACGGTTCGACGCTGACGCCGACGCCGGCGGCCGGGACGTCGCCGAGGCCGAGCTTCGGCAGGAGGATTTTCCGCATATAGGCGTTTTCAGCCACGCCGCAGAGGGCGGAGATGGTGAAGTACAGGACCAGCCCGGCCGGCATCGAGTAGAAGATGAAGACAAACATGAGGGGCATTATCTTCATGATCTTCTGCTGCTGGGCCTGCTGCGGGTCGGACGGCTTCGGTTGCAGGCTCATCTGGATGTACTGGAGGATGAAGTAGAGAATCGGCAGGAGACTGAGCTGGCTCCAGCCGACGATCGGCAGGGAAAAGCCGAAGTCGAACAGGCTGTCCGGCTTGGACAAATCCTTGATCCACGGCGCCAGGAACGGGGCGTGGCGCATGGAAAAGCCCTGGGAAAACGCACCGTAGAGGGCGATAAAGATCGGCAGTTGCAGGAATACCGGGAGGCAGCCGCCGGCCATGCTGACGCCGTTCTCCTTGTAGAACTTGCTCATTTCCACCTGCATCTTGGCCCGGTCGCTTCCGTATTTCTTCTGGATCTCCTTCATCTGCGGCGCCAGCTTCGACATCTTGTTCATGGAGACGAAGGACTTCCGGTTCAGGGGATGAAGGATGAGCTTGATGATGATGGTCATGACGATAATGGCGACGCCGTAGTTCCCGAACACCCGGTCGAGGAAGGTCAGAACCCGAACCATGAAGCGGCTGATGTAGTCGAGGAAGCTCCAGGAATAATGCACCACGCCGGCGAGGCGGTCGTCGGCGTTCCCGAGGAAGGCGTCGACGGCCGGTCCGGCATAGAGGAGGTAGTTGGCCTGGTAGGATTCTCCCGTCCTGACGACGCCGGCCTCGACGGTGAGGCTGACCTCGGAAAAGGCGGTGACGTCGCCGACGTTCGTGGTGACGACGGGCTGGTGTTTCAGGTTGGCGATGACGTCGGGCTCGGTCGGCATATAGGCGGGCGACCCGGGGAAGAGAAGCCGGGTGGCGCCGTCGGATTCCGTCAGGGCGCTCGCGTCCGTCGACATGGTGGCGACGAAGAAGCGGTTCTTGCTGCCGACCCAGGCGAGGTTGGCGCGGTTATCCTTGTCCGCCATGTAGCGGACCTTTGTCAGGTCGTTTATGAGCTTCTGTTCCATCTCCACCGACGCAGAGGCCGGGGACGGCTGGCGGGCGGTCAGGATGTTGATGGCGCTGAACTGGGCCGAATCGTCGTCGGCGATGAGGCCGGCCGGACCGACCAGGTCGTAACTAAGGATCTGGTTCGATTCGGACAGGTTCCGCCATTCGAGGGCGAGGTTGACGGTGAAATCGGCGCCGCCGCCGTGGCCGGGGAAGGTGTAGACGCGCCTGACTTCCCACTCGCCGACAACGGTACGAAAGACAAGGCGTTCGCCGCGAACGACGTCCGGTCCCGGTTCCGGGCTGACCTCGGCCCAGGCCGGGGCTTCGACCAGTTCGTGCGGCGTTTCCCGCATTTGCAGCCGTTCCATGGCCTGGCGACCGGACCCGTAGGAGACGTTGTCGATACGGAGGCTGTCGCGGCCCGGCGCCATGCGGTCGAGGAGGGTGATGCGGTTTTCCGGCGACGCGTCCAGCGGCACCCGGAAAAAGCCGAGGAGGCGGTAGCGGCTCAGGCCGCCGCCGACGCTGGAGAACACCGCCTCGTATCCTCGGGCATTAATGCCTTCCTCGCCGACCCGGACGGTGACGGTGTAGTCGGTATCGGCCTGAATCTCCGGGAGGACGGCCGGGCCGGACGCCGACGGCGGCGTCGCGGACGCGGGCGCGGCGGCGGCGGCGGCCGGACGCTGATCGCCGTGCTGGCTCACCTCCGGAGCGCGGGGCGTCTCCGGTTCCGGCAGGATGAACTGGAGCGCCACCATGGCGGTCAGGGCGATGAGCATGGTGAAGAAAAATCGTTGCTTTTGGTCGCTGTTCACTGGCTGTACCCGTTTCTATTACACTCGAAAAAAAGAAAAATGCCGGCCGGGGCCGGTGGTGGTACGTGCGTCAACACTGTCAATGACTGTAGTGGAGTCACTCTTTTTCAGCCGATCCGCTGTCCGCTTCGTCGTCCGGCGCCGGGTCGTTTACCCGCGCTTCGTAGGCCCGGACGGCGTCCTCGTAACCGGGCGGCGGATCGTAGCCGCCCCGGGCGAACGGGTGGCAGCGGAGGATGCGCCAGCCACCAAGGATACCCCCGCGAATCAGGCCTTTCCGGGTGATGGCGTGGATCATGTACGTGCTGCAACTCGGGTGGTACATGCAGATATTCGGCCACAGGCGGCTGAGCGTCCGCTGGTACAGCCGCACCAGCCAGATGGCGAAACAGGAAAACGGCCGGCGCCAGGGACTGATGGCCGGCGGCGGCACCGGCGGCGGCCACATCGCCATCATTTCCCGGTCGCCCTCGCCAATGCCTTTTCAACATCCCGCCGCACATCGCTCCACGGAGCCGTATCAAGGCCGCGCCGGGCGATAAGGACGACATCCCATCCCGGCGGGCAGGCTGATTTGCGTTCCCGGTAGGCGGCGCGGAGGCGGCGGCGAAGGCGGTTCCGGACCACCGCCGAGTTCGCCAGTTTTTTCCCCGCCACCACGCAGACCCGCGTCGGGGTCTTCCCGGCGGCGTCAGGGTCCGGGCGTTCCAGGGCCTTGGCCATGACCGTGCCGGCGGCGGCGTGGCTGCCGGCGGTAAAAATTTCGCCGATGCGTACCTTTCCGCGCAGCCGTTCGTGTTTTGGTAATGAAGACATAGGCATCCGCCACCCGACGGCGCGTCTTGCCGGGTCAGTGGCCGGACCATATGCCGGCATGGGAAAAGGGTAGATTGTGCCGCTCCCGGCGGCAAAGTCAAGCACAAAGCAACCGTGAACAACCCGAAACGGCACGGCTGGAACGCGTCATGGAGAGTACTGTCACGCCAGGCGACACGGCACCTTTCGCTGTCCGGCATGAACGCGGTTCTACGCTTTTTTCATCCTCTAAAAAATTCCGGATAATGTCGTTGCTTTTGCCCCGACTGTCCATATAAGTAGGTGGACTGGCTGGTACAAACGATAATATAAAAAAGAGGCGTTTTGCATTCCGGTGCTCCCGGAGTTACGGTTTTGGTTGTAAACCGTTGTGAGAAAACTGGTTTGCGTTTCATGTAAAATAAATTTTAATCTTTTTATATGGTACAGTACGTAATCATAGCCAATAGGCTTACCCCGTAGGGGCGACTTTTGTTCGGACCGGGAAAATGGTAAAAAAGAGCCGTTTTTCCGCACTTTGTAACATGCAATCAGCGCTGATGTTACCAGCCCGACAGCCCTGATTGGGATCGATGATGCGGTCAATATCCACTGAGCCACACGAGAATTCGTTTCCTACACCACTGCGCTCACATTTCGCTTATAAAAATTTTTTATTAGATGATTCCGTATATAATGTCGACAAAGCATGGTGTACTGTGTGCATTAATACGACAAAGGCGTCTGGCCTGTTGGGCATCAGTGTCCCCTCGTAAGGAGATGTGGCATGAGTTTGATTACGAAGATTTTTGTCGCTTTCGCCGTGGTGGTGGCGATAGCCGTTGCCTGCGGCATAGTCGGTTGGCAGGGGGTCGACCGTATCAATGATACGCAGGCGCGGGTCATTGAGTTCGAGGTCGTCGCGGCCGGCGATCTCCGGATGGCGGAAACGGTCATCCAGGGCATGAGCGTGGCCCAGCGGACGCTTCTCAATTCCAGCCTGAGCATGGAAGAACGGAAGGAGCAGCTCACCGTCCTCCAGCAACAGAAGGACGCCCTCGCCGAAGTAAGCGCCGAACTGGCCGACCTTTTCCGCCGGGGCGGTTCGGTCGTCAACGGCTGGCAGACCCTGAATGCCGAGTGGAACCAGGTCCGGAACCAGCTTACGGCCTGGAATACCATTGTCGACGACGGCGTCGCCAAACTGAAGGCGTGGGAAGACACCACCATCCTGAACCCGGACGGCCTTCTCCGCGACCTCAACCAGTACCGGGGCGACCACTTCCAACTCGCCGCCCGCCTCGGCGAAATGATTGCTAAAGAGGAGCCGGACGGCAGCGAAGTCGGTTCGGCCGACAATCTGTGCGCGTTCGGCCGCTGGCGCACCCGGTTCGAGCAGGGGCAGGAAGTGTTCAGCCAGAACGAGAACATCCGCCGCGCCCTTGACATCATGACAAAACCGCACCGCGACTTCCACCAGTCGGCCCACGACGTTTACACCCTCATCGCCGACGGGTATGAAGAGAACGCGGAAACCATCACCACCCGCTATATCGAACACCTCGCCGCCGCCCGGGAGGTCATCGCCAGCTTCCAGATGATTATCGAGGAAGTCGATCGGGCCCGGCAGCTCTATACCGCCGCCGACTCCTTCATTATGGGCGAAACGCGGGAGAGCCGGGCCGCGACCATGGCCGCCCTCGACCATTTCACCGAAGAGACGATCAAGAACATGGACGCGAACGTCCTCGCCGCCGCCGCCGGCCGGAACGGCGTCCGCACCATGCAGGGACTGGCGACGTTCGCGCTTGTTCTCGGTCTCGTCGTGTCGATTGTCCTTTACATCACCATCCGGCGTCAACTGACCGGTCCCCTGACCCGGGTCATCGCCGCCTTGGCTTCAGACGCCAACCAGGTCGCCGGCATGGCCGGGGACGTCGCCACCAGTTCGTCGTCCCTGTCCCAGGGGTCGGCCGACCAGAGCGCCTCCCTTGAAGAGACCTCGGCGGCGCTGGAGGAAATCACCTCGATGGCGCGGAAAAACCTGGACAACGCCCAGGCCGCCAACGTCAGTATGCAGGACAATTCGAAACAAATCGCCTCGTCCTCGGAAGCGGTGGGCCGGATGTCGACGGCGATGTCGGAAATCCGCGATTCCTCCGAGAAGATCGGGAATATCCTGAAAACCATCGAGGAAATCGCCTTCCAGACCAACCTCCTCGCCCTGAACGCGGCGGTCGAGGCCGCCCGCGCCGGCGAGGCCGGCAAGGGCTTTGCCGTGGTGGCGGACGAGGTCAGGAATCTGGCGCAGCGGTCGGCACAGGCGGTCAAGGACACGGCGGAACTCATCACCGGCACGGTGGACCGGGTCGGGAACGGCGTCCGCATCACGTCGGAAATCGAATCCAGCTTCCGGGAGATCGCTTCGACGACGGAACAGATAACCAGGATGGTTGAGGAAATCGACGTCGCCACCGGCGAACAAACCCAGGGTCTCGAGCAGATTAATCAGTCGGTCTCCCAAATTGACCAGGTCAATCAGCAGAATGCCCGCCACGCCGAAATGAACGCCCAGGCCAGCGTCCAGTTGAACGACAGTTCGTCCAGCCTGATGGACCAGATCGACCAGCTTGGCGGCGTGCTCCGGATTATCGTTGGCCGGGGCGCGGTGAACCGTACCGCCATCGGCACGCAGAACGGTAATGGGAATGGCAACCGGCGCCTTGGCGACGGCAACGGTCCGGTGGAAGTGACGGCGCGGCCGGCGATGCGGGCCTTGCCGATGCCGGACGACCGTTTCTAACGTTCGTTATAATTAGGTTATCAGTTATCGAAACAAGGGAGAGCCGGCGCGGCTCTCCCTTGTTTCGTCTTGTCCGGCCGGCCGCCACCATGAGAGCATTGAGGGGAATTTTCGAGATAAACCCGAAGTGGTCGCGAGCTTGATAAGGGCATTTTTCCAAATCGCCGGGAAAAACCTCTACGCTCCTTGTAGCGCCTAATCCGGATTATCGCAGAATTTGCATAATGGCTTTTGAATGTCGCACACCCGTTCCGTGGTGGACGCGGGACCGGCCAACAAGCCGGTTCGGAAAGGCATGGAGGCCCGGAGTACCGAGTTTCCGCTTCGGATTTTCTGGACCTGAGTTTTATTCACAACGATTTATTAACTGGCATAATTTTCTTTTCCGACCGCATCATCCTGTCATTAAAGACGTTACTGTAAGAAATAGTCAAACGTCCTACCTTTTTATTAAATATTTGGTTGACTAATGTTAAAATGCCAGATACGTTAACCATTGAAGATCTGTGGTTAACCATTAATCATTGAAAGATGCCTATACCTAATTTTCTTATCGAGAGAGGCGGACTATGCAGCCGATCCTGGAAGCCAAAGACATCAAAAAAAGCTTTGGCGGCATCCACGCGCTGAAAGGCGTCAACTTCTCCCTGCGGCGCGGCGAGGTCCACGCCCTTCTGGGAGAAAACGGGGCGGGAAAAAGCACCTTTATCAAGATAATTTCCGGCGCCCACCTTCCCGACACCGGCGAGTTCACCATCCGTGGCGAACACTTGACGAATTATTCCCCGCAGCGCGCCAGGGAAATGGGCATCGCCACCATCTACCAGGAAACCAGCCTGTTCCCCGACCTCACCGTGGCGGAAAACCTCTTCGCGGGCGAGCAGCCGCGCACCGCTCTCGGCATGGTGGACTGGAAAACCATGCGGAAACGCGCCAGGGAAATATTCGACCAGCTTGGCGTCTACATCCCGGTCCACGAGCGCCTGGGCGACCTCGGCAAGGCGAGCGCCCAGATGGTGGAAATCGCCAAGGCCCTGTCCCGCGACGCCGACATCCTCATCATGGACGAACCCACCGCCGCCCTGTCCGGCGCCGACGCGGAAAACCTCTACGGCATTATCGAACGCATCAAGGCCAAGGGCACGGCCATCATCTTCATCAGCCATCACCTCGAAGAGATCTTCAAGGTCAGCGACCGCGTCACCATCCTCCGGGACGGCGTCGTCGGCGGCACCGCCGAGACGAAAGAGGTGGACGAGAAGTGGGTCATCACCCAGATGATCGGCAAGGAAATGGACGAGTCGAAAATCCGGACCTACCGGACGCCCGGCCGCGAACTCCTCCAGGTCAAGGGCCTGACCCGGGAAGGCTACTTCACCGACGTCAATTTCACCCTTTACGAAGGGGAAATCCTCGGCATCGCCGGACTGGTCGGGGCGGGAAAGACGGAACTCCTCCGCACCCTCTTCGCCATCGACGGCATGGACGGCGGGCAGATCCTCATGGAAGGCGAACCGCTCCCGAGGAAGCCGTACGAAGTGGCACGGCGCGGCATCGGCCTGGTGCCGGAAAACCGGGGCCGGGAAGGGCTTCTTCTCGATCTCGAGGCGACCCTTAACCTCTCCATGATCAATTACCGCCGCTCGTCCCGCTACGGCCTCCTGAACCGGGCGTCGGAACGGACCACGGCCCGGGACAGCTTCGAATCCCTCCGCATTAAACCGGCCAACGCCTACAAGCTGAAGGCGGCCAACTTCTCCGGCGGCAACCAGCAGAAAATCGTCCTCGGGAAGTGGCTGGCCGACAACCCGAAAGTCATGCTCCTCGACGACCCGACCCAAGGGGTCGACATCAATGCGAAAAACGAAATCCACCGGCTCCTCGACCAGCTCGTCAACCAGGGCATGGGTATCGTCCTCGTGTCGTCCGACTTCCAGGAAATTGCCAACCTGGCCGACCGGGTCATGATTATGCGCTCCGGCCGCATTGACACCATTCTTCAAGACAAGCCGACGGTCGCCGCCCTCCATGAGGCGGTCAGCGGCACCAGGGAAAGGACGGGCGATGAGTAACGATCGAAAACGCCAGATTACCATTGCGGTGATTATCGTGGTTCTCACCATCGCCTCGGGAATCAAGGATCCCAGCTTTTTCGCCATCTCGAACATCCGGGACATGGCGATAAGCGCATCCTACGTGGTCCTCGTCGCCATCGGCATGCTCGGGATCATCATCACCGGGGAAATCGACGTCTCCACCGGCGCGGTCCTCGCCATCAGCGGCGCCATCGCCGGCGAACTGGCGAAGCAGGGGGCGCATCCGGTCGTCTTCATCGGCGCGGCCATCCTCGCCGGGTGCCTCCTCGGCGCCATTAACGGACTCCTTGTCGTCAAGGCGCGCATTCCCGCCATCGTCGCCACCCTGGGCACCCTGAGCGTCTTCCGCGGCTGTTTCATTCTCGTCACCAGCGGCAAGTGGGTGACGAACCTGCCGCCGTCCATCCTCCAATTCGGGCGCGGGCAGCTCCTGGGGATTCCTGTCTCCATCCTTATTGCCGTGATTGTGGTGGCGATCGCGGGGCTGGTCCTTCAGTCGACCCGCTACGGACGGAACATTTTCAGCCTTGGGTCGAACGCCTCCGCCGCCCACCTGGCCGGCATCAACACACCCTGGGTCAAGGCGTCCACTTTCGTGGTCAGCGGCGGCCTGAACGGCCTCGCCTCCGTCATCTTTGCCGGCCTCTATGGGAGCATCCAGTCGGGGACCGGCACCGGTCTCGAAATGACCGCCATCGCCTCCGTCGTCGTCGGCGGGGCCAGCATCAACGGCGGCTCCGGGACGGCTCTCGGAACGGTGTTCGGCGCCATCCTCATCACCATGATTTCCACCGTCCTCATTTTCTTCCAGATTAGCGCCTACTGGGAGCAGGCGGTGCACGGACTCCTTATCCTGTTTGCCGTCGGCTACTACTCCGTCGCCACCGGCAGGGTGAAGAGGAAGCGTCCGACATCCGCCTGATGACGCGTCACCCGTATTGAAATCCGCGACCCGCTCGCTTTGGAGAACGTTATGCAAGAATCCTCGCCCGTTATGGGATTTGTGAAAAAGCACAAGGAAATCGTCGTGCTCCTCGTGGTGCTGGCGGTGGTGCTCCTCGTCATGTCCCAATTGTCCCGCTTCTTCCTGTCCTTCCGGAATCTTCTCGAGGCGACCCGGCTCGGATCGGAAATCGGCATTATTGCCATCGGCATGGCCATGGTCATCCTCTTGGGCGGCATCGACCTATCCGTCGGCGCGGTGTTCGCGGTGAGCGCGGTTACTATGGGGATGGTCGTCGATTCCGGATCGCCGGTCGTCCTCGCCATGGCGGCGGCGCTCGTCACCGGCGCGGTCCTCGGCTCGTTCAACGGACTGGTCGTCAGTACGATCAAAATACCGCCCATTATCACCACTCTCGGCACCATGAGTCTGTTCCGGGGCTTGGCCATGGGGATTTCCCGGGGAAAATCCTTCCCCATTCCGGAAGCGCTTTACGACAGTATCGGCGGCAAGTCCGTCCTCGGCGTGCCGCTCCAGTTCCTCATTTTCCTGGCCGCCGCCCTGGCTGTCGTGTTCCTCCTTCGCCGCACCACCCTCGGCCGTAGCCTCATCGCCACCGGGAACAATCCGGTCGCCGCCATGTTCTCCGGCGTCAACACCCGCCTGGTCACCATTTTCGCCTACGGCCTGTCCGGCTTTTTCTGCAGCCTCGCCGGCATCCTCTTCGCCTGCCGCGTCACCAGCGCCAAGGCAGACTTCGGCATCGGCTACGAAATGGACGCCATCACCATCGTCGTCCTCGGCGGCGCCTCCCTGAAGGGCGGCAAGGCCAACATCATCGGCGTGGCGCTGGGCATGCTCATCCTTATCCTCACCCGGCGCGGCCTGACCATGGGGCTGGTCCAGCCGGAACTGCAGACGGTGATTTTCGGCCTCCTTCTTATCGCCGCCGTCGGCTTCAACGCCTTGTCCACGCCGGTGGGGCGGGGCGGAAAGTAAAGTTTTAGTGTCCACGCCGCCGTCCGTCCGTGGAAGACGGGAGCGGCTTTCCATTCACAAGAAAGGGAACCGTCATGTCAAGAATTTCCAGGCTGTTGGTGGCTGCGCTGATCGTCGTCGGACTCGCGGCCGGTATGTCCCGGGCGCGGGCGGAAGAGTATCGCATCGTCGTCATGCCGAAGGTGGTCGGCATCGACTACTTCAACGCGGTCGAAGAAGGGGTCATCGACGCCGGCAAGGAACTTGAAGGGAAGGTCGAAGTCATCTGGATGGGCCCGACCCAGGATCAGGTGGAACGGCAGATCGAAATGATCGACAACCTCATCGCCACCCAGCCCCACGCCATTTGCGTCGCCAGTAACGACAACGCCGCCATCGTCCCCATTCTCCGCCGCGCCAGCCGGGAAGGCATCAAGGTTCTGAGCTGGGACGGCGACGCCGACTTCCGCGACTTCTTCGTCAACCTCGTCGACTACGACGAATTCGGCAAGGGCCTGGTCGAAGCCCTGGTCAAGGAAATGGGCCCGGAAGGCGACATCGCCATCATCACCACCTCCTTCACCGCCCCGAACCAGGTCAAATGGATTGAAGGCATCGAAAAACACATCGCCGCCGCCTATCCCGGCCTGAAAATCGTCGACACCCGGCCGGCCGGTGAAAACACCGAACGCGCCTACCGCCTCACCCAGGATCTCCTGAAGAGCATGCCGAATCTCAAGGGCGTGATCGCCCTCGGCGTGCCGAACGTTCCCGGCGCCATCGACGCCATCAAGGAAGCGGGCATGATCGGCAAGGTCGCCATCGTCGGCAACGCCACTCCGAACGTCGCCCGGAAATACCTGAAGGACGGCGACGTCAAGTCCATCCTCCTCTGGGACGCGCCCGCCCACGGCTACCTCACCGTCTACTCGGCCTACCGCCTCCTCACGGACGGTCTGGAAGAAGGCGTTCCCTACGACGCCGGACGGATGGGCCAGTTCACCCCGGTCAAGGACAATATCAGCCTTCAGGTGTCCCTGCCGATCATGACCTTCACCAAGGACAATATCGACGACTTTAATTTTTAAAAGGCATCATCCACGGGGACGGCCGCGCACGGGATTGTGCGCGGCCGTGTTCCATCCGCAGTGGGAATAGAAACCGGAGATTCACATGAGTGCGACCAAGCTGCACGTCTTCAACCTCGGCGACATGAAAATGGACAAATCGCTGTTAATCAGCCGGGCCACCGTGGCCAGCGTGTCGAAGCCCGCCGCGCCGGCCATTTTCGCCTCGTTTTCGGTGACGGCGTTCCTCCTCGAGCACGAGGAGGGACTGGTGCTCTTTGACGCCGGCTGCCATCCCGATTCCATGGGAAAAAATGGCCACTGGACGGCGTTCCAGCAGGAGCATTACCCGTTTTTCGGCACGCCGGAGCAGAACCTGGTGCGCCAGGTGGAACGGCTCGGAGTGAAGCCGGCGGACGTTCGTTACATTGTCCTCTCCCACATGCATAACGACCACGCCGGCTGCCTCGAATTTTTCCCCAACGCCACCGTTTACGTTCATGAGGACGAGTTTGCCGCCGCCATGCAGGCCTACGCCCGGGGCGATCAGGAAACGTCGTATGTGTTGAAGGATATTGACGGCTGGATCGGAAAGCACCTGGACTGGCGCTTTGTTCGTCGCGATCAGGGGGACATTCCCTTTATGAAGAATGTCACCATTCTGAATTTCGGTCCGGGCCATTCCAGCGGCATGATGGGACTGGAAATCGAACTGGCAAACAGCGGCACCATTATCCTCGCTTCGGACAGCATTTACTGTCAGGAAAATTTCTATCCCGAGTTCAAGCCGCTCGGCATCACCTTCGACAGTAAAAACGCCCGCGCCACGTTGGATCGTATCTACTGGCTATCCAAACAAAAGGATGCCCAGGTTTTCTTCGGACACGACTCCACCCAAACCGCCACGCTGAAGCTGAGTCCCGACGGTTACTACGACTAATGCGTCCTGGCGAGGCTTCTATTTTACACGACGACATCGCTCGTCACCGCTCTCGCGGCTGAGCCTCGTCGGCAAACCGCGCCTTGATGACGCGCAGAACCATTCGCTTATGTTATGCATGAGCGCGCGCGGTTCAGCCTATTCCGCGCCGGCGGAGAAACCGGCGGAACAGGGCGGGCCAGATGCGGTTCAGGTAGACGCCGCCGCATTCAATGCCGCCGATGAGCTGTTCCGGGACGTCTTTCCGGATGGCCGGGAGGGCCCGTTTGGCGCATTCCGCCGCTGAAATGCCCCGTTCCTGACCGACGTCCATGACGCCGTGCTGGCTGCCGTCCGCTTCCAGGGCTTTTTCCGAAATCTCCGTTTTCACCCAGCCGGGCACAAGAAGGGTGACGGTAACGCCGGCGCCAAGAAGTTCTTCCCGGAGCGAATCGAACCAGCCGTGGAGGGCGTGCTTCGATGCAGAGTAGAACGACCGCCGGGGCGCGCCGAACTTGCCGAGACCGCCTGTCAGGGTGACGATCTGTCCCCGGCCCCGGCCGACCATCGGGCCGACAACGCCCCGGGTGAGTTCCACCGCGCCCCAGAAATCGGTGTCGAAAATCCGGCGGGCGACCGGGAGTTCCGTGTCGGTGGCGAGGCCGCGCATGCCGACGCCGCCGATGTTGCAGAGAATGTCGATGCCGCCGAGGCGGGCGTCGGCGTCGGCGGCGAGGTGACGGAGGCGGTCCGTGTCCGCCAGGTCGAACGGCAGTTCCTCCACCCGGGCGGCTCCCCGGCGGCGGCAGGCCTCGCCGACGGCGGCGAGCCTCTCGACCCGGCGGGCGGAGAGGAGGAGGCGGGCGCCGGCCGAGGCCATTTCCAAAGCCATTGCCTCGCCGATGCCGGACGAAGCGCCGGTTACCCACACAGTGCGATTTTTTATTTCCATCTACTCAAGTCTCCACCCCTCGCGACCGCTAATACCTGTATACTGTGTGGGAGGCCATGAACCGCCTCTTCCACAGCGGACCGCGCGTGAGGAGGGCGGAAGGAGTCCGTCCGCCGGCGCGGCCCGGAGGATCACCCTGTATACTACCGGAAACGGTCGGGGTATACCAGATGCGAGGAGCGCATGATGAGTGTTGGAGGCGTTGGCGGTGGAGCCGCCGATATGAGCGGGCTGATGCAGGTGCTGCAGACGGGAATTCAGAAGCAGACCGACCTGTCGAAAAACATGATTTCCATCGGGGTGGAGAATTCCATTATCGGCAATAAAATGTCGATAGCCCAGGAAATCATCGACGTTTACGCGTAAAATCGGCCCGAGGTATTTTTCGCCCGGCGGCGTGCGACTGCGTACGCGGCAGGGCACATTCGTTGTGTCTCACTGCCCGGCGTCCGCCCTTGTGGCTGGCGCCGGGCGTTTTAATTATGTATAGTGGGACGTACCTGTCTCCATGGGGGGAGACGGGCGTCCGGGGCCGGTTCCGCCTCACGGGTTGTCGGGTAACAGCCGGATAGGCGAACGGACGGACAAGGCGGGAGACGGGAATACATGTTTGCCGGAATGCGCTGGGACGGGTGGGAAGTGGTCGGTCTGATCGGCGAAGGCCTGTTCTTCGCCAGGATGGCGGCCCAATGGGTCATGTCCGAGAGGGCCCGGCGGCCGGTCATCCCTACCGCATACTGGTACATGTCCCTGGCCGGCGCGGTTATCCTGATTCTCTATGCCCTGCATCTGGGCAGTTTTGCCGTATTGTTACCGCAGGTGGTGGGGGTGGTCTTTTATGCGCGGGGACTGCATTTGGACATTCTCTCACGGCGCCGCGACGCCCGGCGCCAGGAATTCGGTTTCGACAACGACACCTATCCGTGGCCTGCCGTTTCCATCATTGTTCCGGTTCATAACGAAGAAGCGACGCTTCGGGAAACCCTCGCCGGCCTGACCGCGCAGGTGTACGCCGGTCCGCAGCCGGAAATCATCGCCGCCTTGAACGGCTGCACCGACCATTCGCGTCGCGAAGCCGAGGCCGTTCCGGGCGTAACTATCGCTGAAAGCGACCGCTCCGGCATGTCGTTCGGGAAAAACCTCGGCGCCGGGGCCAGCCATGGCGATTTCCTCGTTTTTATCGATGCCGATACCCGCGTGCCGCCGGACGCGGTGCAGCGCCTCGTCGAGGCGGCGGCCGGGCTGGACCGGTTTATCGGCACCGTCGCCGGCGCGCCGGACCGGGGCGGGTTTGTCGTGAAAACCTGTTTCCGTATCGCCAATTGGGCGACCCGGCGGAAACAGGCCCACGCGCCCGGCGGCGTCATGCTCATGGACCGGGAGACGCTTTCCCGGGTCGGCGGCTTTGACGAAACGCTGCCGCAGGGCACGTCCACCGACATGATCTGGCGCGGCATCGAATCCGGCGCCCGTTACGTGTATGTCGATTCGTTCCAGGCGGTAACGTCTATTCGCCGGTTCGAGAAAACCGGCATTATCCGCCAGATGCTCAGTTGGCGATCAAACCACCGCGCCTTCGCCGCCGGCCGTCGCGAAACCGTGTCCGGGAAGGCGTACGAGGACATTCGGTGAAAATTTCCTTTCTCCGGGGCGAATTCTCCATCTGCCAACTCCGGGATCTGAGCCGGCTCGACCTGTCCGCGAATATCCTCTTCCTTGCCAAGACGCCGGACGAACTGTCCCTCGTCTGCCCGACGGAATCGGTGCCGGACAATGTCCTGAAGGTCGATCGCGGCTGGGCCGCCTGCTATATCGAGGGCGAACTTGACTTTTCCCTCGTCGGCATCCTCGCCGAAATCAGCCGCGTCCTGGCCGAGAACCGGATAAGCCTGTTCGCCGCCTCTACCTACAATACGGATTACGTTCTCATCAAACAGGTCAAGGTCGAGGCGGCCAGGGAGGCATTCCGGCAGGCCGGGTACGACGTGGTCTAGACCGCCACATACCGCCGTGCGGGACCGGCCACCGGAGACTGCCCATGTGTATTGGATCGCCCACCGTATCGACGGCGGGACGGGTCAAAAGCCCCGCCTGAAAAAATGGTCAACCCGTTCTTTTACAACCTTTACCGGATACGGTTTTTCTTGAAAAATCTTTCGCCCGGCTCAGGTTAATCCGCGTAAACCTAAACCACAAACCATTTTCCCGTTAACTACACCAAGTCTCGCTTTTTCTCAAGTTTTGTCCCGTGCGACCGCTAATACTACCACTGGCCGTTCATCCAAAAAACGGACGGTGCATCGTGGGGCTGCGGCGGGCATCATTGGAGCCAGGGATGGCTTCCTTGAAGAAAGGGCGGGACTATGATTCAAGGCATGGGAAGCGCAGGGATAAGCGGCGCACAATACCACTCCTCCACATCGCGGAACAGCGGGTCCGGCGCGGCCGCGGGGGCGGCCGGAAAATCGGATATCGTCTCCATATCCGAAATGGCCCGGCAACTGGCGGAGCAGGCCAAAGCGGTCGAACCCTCAAAGATGTATGCCGCTGGTGAATCGAAAGCCGCTATCACCAGCACCATCGCCGGAGCGGGCCTTAGTAAATACGCCAATCTCGGCCTCGATGATGGCCAGACCGACCTGACCGCCATGAACTTCAGCCGGAAACGCCTCGGCGGCAAGGTCGACAGCATCCTGAAGGCGGCCGGCATAAAGCTCGGCAAGGACGAGCGCGTCGCCATGTCCGTCGGCGCCGACAACAAGATCAAGGTCTCCGGCATCAAAGACAAGAAAAAGGCCGAAGCGATTGAAAAGGCCCTGAACGAAGACAAGAGCCTTGGCCGCGATCTCCGGAACCACGTCGCCACCGGCCGCATCACCAAAAACGCCCAAAAGCAGGAAGAATACGTCGATTTCCTCAAAACCAACAATATGGAAATTCCGGAGGACATTGACGAACTGTTCACCCATTCCGGCGTCCGCGCCTTCATCCTCGACGAATACCTCCAGGAGAATGCCGGCGTCGGCATCAGTGCTCTCGGCCTTGACTATGACAGCGACGGGAACGAAACGCTCACCGGCGTCAACGAGACTCTGAAACAGCTGTTTTACGATGATCAGGCTCTTGAGAATACCCTGAAGACCATGATCCGGGAAGGGAAAACCGACACCAGCTTTTCCGTCAGTTTTGAATTCGCCAACGGCACCCTGTCCGACCCGACCACCCTCGATATGGCTAAGAACAAGGTCCAAAGTATCCGCGACAAGGTCATGGGACACTGGGACAAGGAAAAGCAGGAGATGGTCCCGGGCGCTATCGACATCCTCCGGGATACGGTCGACAAGCACGGCGGCGGCATCGACGATCCGGAACTCCAGGAGGCGCTGAGCCGGGGATTCGCCATCAAGGTCGACAAATCCGGGAAGTTCGAAATTGTCGGCGACCACCTCTCCGGGAATGCCAAACGGATTCTTGAAGGCATTGTCCAAAAAGCCCTGGACGAGTGGGCCGAGGATCCGGAACGAAAAGCTTTGGACGGCAACGGCGGCAAGCGGGTGGCCAATTTCGCCGACGTGGCGGAAACGTTTATCGAAGAGCACCGGTTCGAGCACGGCGACGTCGACGAGCAATCACACGAGGTGATCATCAACTTCGCCGGCAGCGTCAATGACACCAAGGTCGTCTCGGACGCGGCGGACGACGCCCAGGATGAAAAGAACAAGGAACTCGCCGGGGAACTCGGCAATTCCCTCCGGCAAATGCTGAAAGAAAACGGCATCGACGCCGACAACATGTCGATGGAAATCGACGAGAACGGTAAAATCATCGTCACCGGCGACGCCGACACCAAGGATCTCCAGAAGACGCAGCAGCTCCTCGACGCTTTTGTCAAGGATGCCAAATCCGGCGGCAACGGCCAGGCCAACGGCGAGGATTCGGACGACGACACCACCGACCCGGCGGACCTGAATCCGAACGCCGTCAACGACCGGCTGAAAATGCACCAACAAAGAAAAGAGGAAGAGTTTACGCCGGACGGCTGGGCCAAGCGCGACGTGGTGACGACGAGCGATGTGAAAAAACCGGTCGAGGAGACGGAAGAGGAAGAGTATATCCGGAATCTCGGCTACTCGAACGAGCAGCGCCTGGCCGACATTGCGAAAAACTTCGGCCAAAACCTCCCCGGGATCAATCCGGAGGACAACCTTTATAACGGTATCGTCTCCGGCGGCGTGTCAAATATCAAAAAGTCCCGCTTCGCCATGAACCAATCGGATGAAGCCGGCGGACCGCGGTTCGGCGCCGTCGCCACCAGCCCCGCCGCCCAACTCTATCGGGAACTCATGGGCGGCATGCAGTTCCATGACCCGAAGCGGATAGCCCGGTACGCGATGTAAAGGGCGTTGCATCGAGATATTTATCCAAGAAGCCCCGGGTCGCGCGCCCGGGGCTTCCTTATTGGTTTCTGAACGGTACGAGGGTCGGATAACCTGGGGACGGATTTATGGTATTCGCGTCCGGAAAGGCGATGGCGTTTTCGTCTGCCAAAACATGAACCCGACGCGGATACCGAAGAAATCGCCGCGTCCGCGTTCGTCGGCGCCGCCGAAGGTCCGTCGTTGCCATTCGCGGCCGTATTCGGCCAGGATGAACAGGCTGTCCGTGAAATCGTATTTAACGGTGAAGACAAGTTTAAAAAATCGTTCCGTCACCCGGTCGGGAATCGACTGTTCTATCCGGAGGCCTTCGGCCATGAGGCCGACGCGGAGGGCGTCGGTGGCGTGATAGGCGGCGCCGAGTTGCCAGGTGTCGGTTTGGTAGTCCTTGGTGAAATTCCAATCCTGGCCGCGCTGGTATTCGCCAAAAATTTGCCACGGACCCCGGTGCCAATCGAACCCGACGGACAAGGCATAGGCCGTGGAACGGCCCGCCGCCAACGGCGACACGTCGGTCCGGTCAGCCACCCGCGCCATCGCGGACGAGCGCGCCACCATCCCGGACACTTCCAGCGTCAGGCACTCGAACGGCCGCCACCAGATCCGGCCGGCAACGCCGACGGAAGCGCCGTTGTCGTGGCTGGCGCCGTCACGGAGCCGGTCCTTGTATTCCCATTCGGTCGGCTGGAAAGCGGCCAGCTCGACCCGCCAGCAGTCATCCCATTCATAACTCCCGCCAACCATGAAAACCCGGTCGAACTGGCCCGGCCGCATCGCCGGAAGCGGGGTCACCGCGTCGGCCGCATCGCCAGTGCCGCCAGTGCCGCCACCGAGGCCAGTGGCCGGACGATCCCAGGGTTGCCGGAGAAAGATCGGGCCTTCCGAGGAGTCGTCCTGGTTGGCCATGTGGTGGTAACTTTGGATCAGGCCGAGGGTAATATCCTGTCCGTACGGCGCCCGGCCTTTTCCGGCGAAGAAGCCGAGGCCGGTGCCGCCGACCGCCGACATGACGACGAGGGCTTCCTCGATCAGGCGCTCCCGGTCGTTCCGGATCGCGTCGTTCCCACTGAAATCGATCTTGAACAGGGCATGGACATTCGGGTGGACATCGGCCCGGAGGCGGAGGTTGGCGCGGCGGACGGCGAGGCCGCCGGTGTCGTGGTCGGTGGGCCGGTACGGTGCGTCCGGAGCGGTGCGGGTGGTTTTGGTCGTTCGGTAGGTGTAATCGTTGGCGACTTCGCCGCCGATGGACACGATCGCGTTCCGGCGGAGAGAGACGACGCCGACCGGCGCCGCCGCCCCGTTCGGGAGGTCGCCGGCCACGAGGCCGCCGCCAATGAAGGCCAGGCACAGCCCCCAGACGAGAAGTATATTCCCCCATGCCATGCGCCGTTCCCCGGAGCGCTATACCGCTGTGGCGATTTTTACGTCCGTTTCAGCCGGTGCCGGACGCCGCAGCGCAGCGCTGGCGCGGCGGGCGGCGGGTGCGGACACCGGTGGCGGCGGACAAACCGGCATTTCCCCAAAAACACCGGTCAACCCTTCCAGCGCGGCTACGAGGAAATCGCTCGGAAAGCACCCGTAGCCACGCATTCTAGCGCTTGTTGAGTGGAACCTGTTTCATAACCGGTCTCGTCGCCGCATACTTCGTCAAGTCCGGCTCTCGGCGTATTTTCCGCCACAAAATACCGGGCGAAAAGTAAGCCTGCCGGCGGCAATTCCACGTCTCCGACTGATGATACCATTTATGAAGCAGCTTCCAGTGATTGGCTTCTTATTGCGTTACGAACGGTAAATGCTGGAACAAACCGGAAAGCGCGGAAAGAAGGCTCACATTCTATCGAAGCGCTCTAAAACCGCTTAATGACATTGCTGAACGACAAGGACGGATAGACGCCGTTTTCTGTGAATATTCGCGTAAAGTTCACGGAAAAATGGGTCTCTCAGGCTTTTCTTATCGCTCGTCGACCCGGACGCACCCTCCCCAGGCCGGGATTCGCCGAAGTGCATGTCAACTTTAATCGTACTGCTATTCTATTGAATTCAAAAAGGAAATGCAATCGCGTTGTCGTTCGGGCCTGTTTCCGGAATATGTCTACGATTGAAAAAGGCCCATTTTATGGGACAAAATGGGCAATTTACAGCGGATTTCCTTGACAATCCGGGTTTTTCGGTTATTTTGAGATTCAAATATTCGACTGTACATCGTGCTTCCGGGATTCATGGTTTCCCGTCAGGGCGGCTTTTTTCCGGGTCGCGCGTTTTTTGTTTTCCGATGACGATTCGGAACCGTAGCCATTGCCCGTTGCTATGGACCGGCGTGACGTTCCCTGCTCTCGTTTGGACGTTTGGACGGCGTGATATCACCACGCCGCTACCGCCGTTTCCGGTGCTGAACCGCGTTTCCGGGTAGCGGTGCGAGTCACGGTTCCGGGCTGCCATTGAGTTTTGAGTTTGGCCAGGACATCGCCTTTCGCGTGCGGTATTCGCCGCCGACCGAAGGCCGCCTGTCGTTTCCATCGTCTTGGAGGAGTTCCGATGGAACGCCGGCATTGCGTCCGGAAGGACGAATGCGGGGAACAGGCTGCCGCCGCCGCCGAACGAAACGCGGGGCTGTCCGCATTTTACTGTAGTGAGAAGGGGATAACCCGTTATGTCGCATGAGACAAAATGCATGGTACAGGGCTGTGAGAACCGCGTGCATGCCAAAGGCTATTGCCGCAAACATTATGGACAGATCTGGCGCAAAGGCAAAATCTACACCCAGAAAGATGCCGGTTCGTCCAAAAAGATGGGTGTCAAAAATTCGCACCGCGACGATACCGACCGGATGCGGGCGCTGGAACGGGAGTTGCGCCGGGCCGAAATGATGTACAAAAACGTCATCGGCTTCGAAGGCCGGTTGAAATGGCGCCGGGAAATCGTTGAAGTCAAAAAGGAAATGACCCGCCTCGGCATGCCGATTCCGCTGCCGGAAACCGGTCAGGCCACACCGGTCGGGCTGGCGAGCAGTTTCTAAGACGCCGCCGGCGGGACAGGTCGGAAGGCCCGGGTTCCGGCTGTCGGCTGGGATAAGGTACACTCGAATCGGGAGTACGGGCCAGCCGGTGAATCTCCCTTCGGCCGCACTCTACGGACGACCGATTGCAGGCGAAAACGTACGCGGTACCGGGGATGGATTCATCCGTTGTCCGCATCAAACCACAGCGCTTTACCAAAGCCTTCCGTGCGCGGAAGGCTTTTTTCATGCCATACCAGTGCCGAAACGCGATCCTGCGTTGACATATGGCGGGCTTGTCGGGATTATTGACAGTGGGTAACCATTGTTCCAAGGAGCGTTTCAATGCATTATACCGGCAATGTCATCCGTCCGCCCCACGAGGCGCGGAACGTCCTTCTTCAGGTCACGGTCGGCTGTTCGTATAACCAATGCACCTTCTGCAACATCTACGACACGCCGTTCCGCGTTTCGCCGATGGCGGAAATCGAGGAGGACCTGGCCGAGGTCAGGGCCGCCTACCCGCACTGCCCCCGGGTGTTTCTTCTGAACGGCGACGCTTTTGTCCTTTCGTTCGAGAAACTGCGGGATATCGCCGTCACCATAAAAAAATACCTTCCCCAATGCCATATCATATCCATGTACGCGGGGATTATGAATATACGGAATAAATCCGTCGAACAACTGAAGGAGCTGCGTTCCCTCGGCATCAACAAGTTGACCATCGGCGTCGAGTCCGGCGACGACGACGTCCTCCGCCGCGTCCGGAAAGGCTATACCGCCGCCGAAATCGTCACGGAATGCAACAAACTTGACGAAGCCGGAATGCTCTACAGCATCATCTACCTGGGCGCCCTCGCCGGACACGGCCTCAGTGAGAAAAACGCCCTGGAGAGCGCCCGCACCTTCAACCACATCCACCCGACCCACATCGGCGCCACCTCCCTCACCCTCCTTCCCGGATCGCCTCTGTACGACGAGGCGCAGGCCGGAACGTTTGTCGAGGCGGGCGAGTTGGAACGGGCGCGGGAGCTTCTTGTCCTGGTCGAAAACCTGACCATTGAAACCTTTTTCGCCGCGAACCATGTCTCGAACGCCGTTGTCGTCAAGGGCCGGCTGCCGGATCAAAAGGAGGAAATGGTCGGACAGCTCCGCTACTATATCGACAACTACGACGAAGGATATATGCGGGAACGGCGGCGGCGGTTGCGGAGTTTGTAAGCGTATGGCAGGCGACGCGCGCCCCGAGTGCGGCCGAACGCGCGGTTTTCTTCTTTGTACCCGATTAAAATGCTTCACATAAAGGAACGCTATGACGGAACAGGCGAAGCGGCTCTGGATGGTGCTGTGTCTCTCGCTGACAGCGCTGGCGCTGTCGCTGCCGTCCTCTCCGCATGCGGCGGAATTCGACCTGGACGGCGGATGGGTCGTCCTGCGCCAGCTCCAGTACTGCACCGGGTGCGGATCGGCCCTTCTCGTTACCCAGGTCCATCCCGGCAGCCATATCCGCTGTCCCGACTGCGGCAAGGAACAAACCCGCATCGCCTCCCAGTACGTCCTGAACCAGATGTACCAGCTCTGCACCCTATGCGGCGGTCCGTTGAACCACGAAGGCCATCACCCGGGAGACGTTGTCGAATGCGATACCTGCCACACCCGGCAGCCCCTGAGCCGCGATGTGTTCGCCCTTGCCCGCCACGACAACGGTCCCGGCTACGCTCCGGGTCATCCGCCCGGAACCGGGAAAAAATCCTCCTCCTCTCGCCTGAACGCGACGACGCCAGGCTGACCATGATTCCCCTGGATGACGCTGACGGCGACGCCGTGCCGCTGCCGCCCGACATTCCGGACCGCCCGGGCGACACCGGCCGGCCGCTTCTGGCCGCCGCCGGATCCGGGAACGCCGGTACGGCGGGGACTGCCGGCGGCGCGGCGGCGCGGCGCGACGCTGGGAACGGTTCAGGCCAGGCATCAGCCTTTTCCGGCTCCGACGGTCGGGCCGGACCCGACGGCTCGGCCGGGACACCCGCTCCAGGCGGTACCGTCGGCCGCGACCGGAGCGCCGGTTTGGCTTTTGGCGCTGCCGACGACGGACTCGATGTTGTGTCCGAAACCGTCATCCGTGAACAGGTTCTCCAGCGGCACGCCCCGCCCGAATGGGCGGAACGTGATGCCGCCGCCCGGCACCGGGACCGCCTCAGTCTGCCGGACGCGCCGGCGGAGGCGTACGCCGACGCGGCGTCCCGACCGGAAGACGGCGCCGGTTCTGCCGACCTTGCCGCTCTTCCGGGTGCGCGGGATCGGTCGGGCCGTCCGGATCGATCGCGGGTCGGCGTCCAGGCGGCGCGCGATTCCGCTGGCGGAACCGGGCCGGAAAGGCGCGAACCGGCACCGGGGACCGTCGTTACGGATGAAACGGCGGCGGCGCGACGGGCCGCCGCTCCGGCCGCGACGCCGGCATCGGCAGCCGGCGGACGGCGCGAGGCGGGAACGGAACCGCCGCCGCCTCCGCCGTCCGGACGCGGGACGACGCAGGCCCTGGCGGTGCCGGCGGTGACGGCTGATCTGTTTGGCGGCCGCCGGGCCGGCGGTTCGGACGAACGGTATATATCCACCGGGCCGGTGGTGGCGCGGGTCGACGGCGAACCGATTTACGCCCGGGATATCGACCGGGTGGTGGAACCGATTCTCGAACGTCTTCGCGGCCAGCCCGGCGTCGACAAGGCCGTCCTTGAATCCCGGGTCATGGATTTGCGGCGGGAGGTTCTGGAACGGCTAATTGACCGCGAGGTGGCGATGCGGGAAGCGGCGGCGATCGGCTTCCGGCCCGATCCGACGGCGATACGCGAACGCGAACAGGAACTGGCGCAAATTCTCGCCGGCACCGGCGTCGACATCCGCTCCGAAGCGCGGCGCGACGTCATCATGCAGGAGATGCGCCGCCGTTATGCCGAAAAACCGGTGTCGGCGAATCCGCAGGCGGTCCGGGAGTTTTACCAGAACAACCGCGACAAACTCGTTCAGCCGCGCAAGGTGGCTATCGACCAACTGGTCGTCTATGAAGACCGGAGCGGCCGGTCCGACCGGCGGAGCGCCCGGGAAATCGCCATGGAAATCGCCGCCGCTCTCGAAAGCGGCCAGCGGTTCGACGCCCTACGGCAACGCCACGACGAGTTCTGGCACGCCGCCGGCCTCGCGTACGAGCCGCCGACGCTCCAGTTCGAGGCGGCGTACGCGCGGCAGGTTTTATTGTCGGCCGGCGATCTCCGGCGCGGCGCCGTGTTCGGTCCGGTGTTCATGAACGGGATGGTGTTGTTCGGGAAAATCACCGACGACCGCCCGGAAGGACCGGTCCCGTTTGAAGAGGTGGAAAAGGAAATCCGAAACCGCATCGAGGCGGAAGCGGTAGAGAAAAACCTCGACGCCTGGCTGAAACGGCTGCGTCAGAAGACGAACATCGAAGTGTTTCTGTAACAACGGCCGCTGCCGGGAAAGGGGCGGCGTTGCCGGCCCGGACAGGCCATAATGCGGATAGACGCGCGGCACGTGACGTTATGTGCAATAAGGAAGTGGGTGAAACCGTTACGGCTTCACCCACTTTCAATATCGGTACCGTTGCTGCGGGAAATCGACGCACTGACGACCCTGTACGAAGTGGTTCGACGGGAGCCGTGCCGGTGGCCGGTTTACTCAACGACGGCGTAGTTGCCTTTCTGGCGGTCTTTGAGTTCGCCGACCTTGGACTTGTTCCAGTTTTCGACCCGGCTGAAATAGCCGACCACGCGGGTCATGTGCTGCAGGACCTGGGGTTCCCGCTGGCCGGTGAGGACGTCCTGGAGGATTCCCCAGTCCGACTCTTCGATGGCTTCGACGGGAAGCTTGGTCATGAGGTCATTTTTGGTGTACTTGACGATGACGGACGACTTGCCTTCCTGGCAAGTGTCGATGCCGATGCCTTCAAGTTCCGGGTGGTTCTGGACAGCGTCAAAAAACGAGGTCATTTCCATGGTGCGGTCTCCTTTTCCGTTCTCAGTATATAGTAACCTATCATACTATATATGGTAATCATTTCCAAAAATACGTCAATATCTTGTGGGTTGCAGGAGTAGTTGTACATTTCCGGTTCGAGTTGTCAAGACCCTTTAGAACGATTCCGCCGCCAAAGAATTCGGGATTGGTTCTAAGCCCGGATTTTGAATCGGGTTGGGTCGCTAAAAAATTTTCTGGAGTTTCCGGTACGGCGTCGGGGTGGCGCCGATGCCTGATCGCCCCGCGAAAGCATTGACATTTCACTGCCGCCCGCTATAGTAAAGAGTCCCACTGCCGGGATGGTGGAATGGCATACACGCGGGTTTCAAAAACCCGTGGGCGCAAGCCCGTGAGGGTTCGACCCCCTCTCCCGGCACCAGTTCAACAATCAAGCCCTTCGGCGATGACGCCGAAGGGCATTCGTTATGTAATAAATTTCTGTATGCGAAACGGTCTAAAACCATTTCAATCCAAAATGATTTCGTCTGTCACCTCAAACTCATTTGCCGATATTGTTTTTCTTACCATACAAATAGACAGCGATTTGAAGCACTTAAGAACGTCAATTGCGTTTAATGTTTTATGATAGATCTTAACCGGCAGCACCCCATTATTATTCCGAAGAAAACTATTAAATTCATCTGCCGATGAGGCAGGACATTTGGACTTGTCAAGCATCCTAACCTCAACAGATATTTCGGAGGCACTTTCCACGCAGCCTTCATCGTATCCGTAAGACAAAGAAACCCCGACAGGTTCTTCACTTGGATCGAATCCCATTTGTTTCACAGCAGAATGAATGGAATTACCTAAGTGATCCGCTATATCCCCTGCAGCTTCACCATGCATATCACCATATTGGACATTCATCGCTTTGACAGGATTTATAATCATCTAATTCTCCAAAAAGATTTTTAATCAGTTTACAGTTAAACATGAAAGATACAATTAAATAATCGAATGTGAAACAAGTATAGATGTGAGTTAGGTACGAAACCAATTCTATTCGTAATTAGACCCCGCGCCGCCTTAATTGGAATACTTATCCATACGGCACTAGCGGAGGGTTCTGGCGAGGATTCCCCGTAGGTGTTCGGGAATCTGTCAATTGTGTACTTTATGTTTCTGGCCGATCCCTTCGCTAATAAATGATTGGCGTAAGTCCTGACTTACAAATGGGTGCTACAAAAAGCGGCAGCCCGGACGCGGAGCGCAAAGGGCTTCCAGGCCCCTCTCCCCGCATGCCTCATCCGGGACTGCCACCGAAGTATGGCGGTTCATACTATCTGGTCTGGTCGACTATTTGACCAGATACCCGCCATCCACCGGGATGATCGCGCCGCCCAGGTAGTCGCTGGCGCTGGAGGCGAGGAAAATGGTGGCGCCTTTCATGTCCTGCGGCTTGCCCCAGCGGCCGGCGGGGATGCGCGCCATTATCTGCTGGCCGCGTTCGGGGTCGTGGACGAGGGCGTCGCACATGTCGGTGTGCATGTAGCCGGGAGCGATGGCGTTGACGTTGATGCCGCGCCCGAACCAGTCGTTCGACAGTTCCCGGGTCAACTGGGTGACGCCGCCCTTGGCCGCCGTGTAGGCGGGGACGGTTTGGCCGCCGAAATGGCAGACCATCGAACTGATGTTGATGATCTTTCCCCGGCCCTTCTTCAGCATGATTTGGCCCGCCTTCTGGCACTGAATAAAGACGGCATGGAGATTGATATTCAAAACCTCGTCCCACTCGTCCAGCGGGAACACTTCGGCCGAATGCCTCCGCTGGATGCCGGCCGCCGTGCACAGGATGTCAATGTCGCCGCCCAGAAGATCCACCGCCTGGTCGAAGGATGAAAACACTTCGGCCCGGTTCCGCAGATCCGCCTTTACCGCGTGGCAGGTAAAGCCGCGCGCGGCGAATTCGTCCCGGGAGGCGAACACGGCGTCGGACGACCCGATTATCACCGTCTCACAGCCGGCCTCCATCAAGCCTTCCGCCATGCCGTGGCCCAGTCCCCGCGTCCCGCCGGTGACAATCGCCTTTTTTCCGTCGATGCGGAATATATCGTAAATGCTGTTCATGTACTCTCCGTTTCCGCACTTCTTTCTTCCAGTGGTGCGTCGATCCTATTCGTCAAAGAGAATGACCATCTTCTTTACCTCCGGACTCGGGTTGTCCATGTGGTGGAAGACCTGGTCGATTTCCGAAAATTTGATGAAGGTGGTGGCGATGCCTTCGAGGGTGAAGGCGTGGTTCTTGAATTTTTCAATCGTCGGCTCGAACTGGTAGCAGGACATTCGGGAACCGATGAGGTCGAGTTCCCGCTGGTCGATCATCGCCTGGATGATGGCTTCCGGCTCGGTGCAGAAGCCGAGAGAGACGACGCGGCCGGCGTTCCGCATGATGCCCGGTTCGAACAGGCTGGTCAGGGAACCCCTGAAACAGGCGGCGTCGAAGGCGAGGGAGATGCCTTTTCCCTTGGTGATTTCCCGAATCCGCTCGACGACGTTTTCCTTTTTCGTGTTGATGGTGAAGTCGGCGCCGTAGCCCTTGGCCCGGGCGAGGGAATCGTCGTTGACGTCGGAAATGATGACGGTGGCGCCGGCCGCCTTCGCGGTCTGGAGAATAATGGAGCCGATGGTGCCGGCGCCAAGGATGTAGACGATGTCGTCCTTCATAAGCCGGCCGCGCCGCGTGCAGTGGCCGCCAATGGCGAACGGTTCAATAAGGGCGGCGTCCTTCCAGGGGATGTCTTTCGGGATGACGTAGACGTCCGTTTCCGGGGCGGTGAAGTATTCCCGCCAGCCGCCGTCGGTCCCGCTGCCGCGAACCAGGACGTTTTCGCAGACGTTTTCGCGGCCGATTGTGCATTGGTAGCATTCGCCGCAGGTCAGTATCAGGTCGACCGCGACATGGTCGCCCTCCCGCACCCGCGTGACCTTGGGCCCGACCTTGGCGATGACGCCGACGTTTTCGTGGCCGGGAATGCGGGGATAGGTGGAACAGGGATTTGTGCCGTGGTAAATGTGGAAGTCCGAACCGCAGACGCCCGCCGCCTTCATCTGGATGAGGACGTCGTGGTCGTCGGTGATTTCCGGAACAGGCACCGTCTGCACTTCGTAGACGTGCGGTCTGGTGACGATAATCTGTTTCATACGGTCTCTTTCAAAAAGGGCTGTTTCATTCCTTCGTGACGGCGGTCAGGACGACGGCCTGGCAAAGGAACGAAACAGCCCGTCATAACGGATTGTTAATATAGTTCCTTATCACCCGGATACCAGCCGCGGCAATGCCAGTGAGAACCAGGGGACAAAGGCGAAGAGGGCGGCACAGGCGACTTCCACACTGACGAAAGGAATGAGTTGTCTGGCTACCCTGCTGACCGGTTGTCCGGACAAGCCGCAGGTGACGAACATGGTGGTGCCAAACGGCGGGGTGGCCTGGCCGAGGGCGAGAAGGAACACAAACACCAGGCCGAAATGGACCGGGTCAATCCCAAAGCTGGCAGCGATGGGCGCGAGAATCGGGCCGAGGATAAGATTGGTGGCGCCGACTTCCAGGAACATTCCGCAAATAAGCAGAAGGACGAGGATAAGAACCCAGAAGATGTACTTGTCGCTGGCGAGCGCCATGAACGCTTCGGTGACAAATACCGGAATCCGGTAATGCGTTATCAGGTAGCCGAACATCTGGGCGGTGACGACGAGGAACATGAGGCTGGCCGTTGAGACGGCGGTTTCCTTGACGATATGCCAGATCTCGAACCCGGTGATTTCCCGGTAGATGGCCAGGCAGACGATGAATCCGTAGAAGACGGCGACGACGGCGGATTCGGTGGGGGTGAAGATGCCCGCGTAAATGCCGCCGAGAATAATGAGCGGCATAATGAGCGCCCACACCGCGCTCTTGAAGGTGCGGAGGAAGTTTATGAAGGAGAAGCGGTCGCCGATGGGGAAATCGCTCGTCTTCGCCTTGACGAAGGCGTACAGGCAGAGGGCGACGCCGGTGATGATGCCCGGGATGACGCCGGCGATGAGAAGTTTCGCCACCGACACGCCGGTGATGTTCCCGTAAATCACCATGACGGTGCTCGGCGGAATGACGATGCCCAACGTGCCGCCGATGGCCTGGGTGGCGGCGGCGTAGTCGGCGGGATATTTTCGTTTGGTCATCTCCGGATACATCAGGCCGCCGATGGCGGCGGTGGTGGCGACGGACGAACCGGAAATGGCGGCGAAGAAGGTGCAGGCGACAATCGACACGAGGGAGATGCCGCCGGACACCCAGCCGACCAGGGAATCGGCGAAGGCGACCAGCCGTTTCGACAGTCCGCCCTTGGCCATGACGTCGCCGGCCAGGAAGAAAGCGGGGAGGGCGAGCATGGCGAAGTTGTCGCAGCCGACGAAGATCTTCTGCGACAGGAGGGAAAACGTCAGGTAGGGATCGAGGTAAATCGCCGTGCAGCAGGCGAGGCCGAGGCACCAGGTGATGGGCACGCCGAGAGCCATGGTGGCCAGGAGCACGATAACCATAAGGGACGCGGATAACGGCATGTCTATTCTCCTTCCCGTGCGGGTTTGGCCGTGAAGCGGGAAAGTATTTTCAAGACGATGGAAACCACCGCCAGAGCGAAGCCGATAAACAGGATCATGTACATCCAGTTCATGGGAAGCTGGAGGGCGGGACTTTTCTGGAACTTGCCGATGCGGATCATCGGGAGGGTGCTGTAGGTGAACATGATGGCGACGACGAGCGCGACCAGGTCACGGAACACCACCATGATCGGCTTCATGCGGGCGGGCAGGAAGTTGTCGATGACGTCGATTCTGACGAAGTTCTCCCGGGTGATACCGATGTTGATGCCGAGCAGAATCATGAGGACGAACAGGTAGCGGGACAACTCCTCCGACCAGGGAAGACTGTAGAAAATGACATATCGGGTAAAGGTCTGCAGGAGGATGATGGTCAGGAGGACCATGAGGGCCAGGCCGATTACCCAGTTGATGAACCGCTGCAATTTTTGATGCAGGCTGAATAGAGTGGACATCTCGTCTCCAAAAATGGAATGAACCCGCGCCGGAGGTATCCGGCGCGGGTTCACAGCGACCTATTTAAGCGCGTCGATCTTTTTCAGGGTGTCTTCGAACCGTTTCCCGAACTGCTCCCGAACAGACTGCGATTTGGCGATAAAGCCGGATTTGTCGGGACGGGTGACGACCATGTCCTTCAACTTCAACGTTTCGACCGCTTCCGTGTCCATGGTGCGGCTGAGTTCCCGTTCGTAGACGGCGGCTTCGTCCAGGCATTCCATGATGATTTGCTGGTCGGCGGCCGGGATGGAGGCCCAGCGCATCGGGCTCATTATGAGGAAGACGGTGGCGTAGCAGTGTTCGGTGATGGCGAGGTTCTTGTTCACTTCGACGACGTTGTTCTTGTCGATGACGGTGGTGGGGTTTTCCTGGCCGTCGATGGCGCCCTGCTGCATCGCCGTGTAGGCGTCGCCCCAGGCCATGGGAACCGGGTCGGCGCCGAGGGAGCGCCACAGTTCCTGGTGGATCTGGTTTTCCATGACGCGGATACGGAGGCCGGCGACGTCATCGACCGAATTGACTTCGCGTTTCGAGTTCGTCAGGTTCCGGAACCCGGATTCCCAGATGGCCAGGCCCTTGATGCCGACGTTGTCGAGTTTGGCGAGGAAGTCGTTGCCGATCTCCCCGAGGAAGATTTTATCGGCGTGTTCGTAGCTTTCGATGACATAGGGAAGATCGACCGCCGAGATTTCCTGAACGAAATTGCCGAGGACCGACTGGTTGACGACGGCGATGTCGAGGTTGCCGAGCTGGATGGCTTCGACATTGTCCCGTTCGGCGCCGAGCTGGGCGTTGTGGAAGGTGTTGATGACGATGCGGCCTTCGGTCCGTTCCTTGACGCGGGCGGCGAAGCGGTCCATGGACTGGCCGATGGCGCCGTCGGCGGCCGACACCTGGCTCATGCGGAGTTCCTGTCCCGCCTGGACGCAGTTCGGCAGGAGGGCGGCGGCGAAGGCCAGAACGAGTAGAAGTTTCTTCACGGTATTTCTCCTTTATACAAGAATGGAAGGGGACACGTTATTTTCTTAGAGTGCCGTC
The DNA here is from genome assembly GCA_021201355.1 of Planctomycetaceae bacterium. GTDB lineage: Bacteria > Planctomycetota > SZUA-567 > SZUA-567 > SZUA-567 > JAJBSZ01. Next base: position 33,732 of record JAJQFC010000017.1, read on the forward strand.
ATGGGGTTTGCAGCGTCCCGTCCGGCAGCCGGGTCTGGGTCCAGGTGGTGACGGTATTTTCGCACCCGTATTTTTTCGCCTCGTCCTCGTTCAGGTCGACGCCCAGACCGGGCCTGTCGTTCGGATAGACATAGCCGTTCCGGAATTCGGGAAGGCCGGGGAAGACGTCGAGCAGGGCTTCCCGGGGGCCTTTCAGATCCTGGATGACGAAGTTCGGCGGCTCCGTGCCGGACCATTCCTGCAGCCCGAAGTTCTGGGAGGCGACGTCGAGATGGATGTTGGCGGCGTGGGCCAGCGGCGACATGTCGCCCGGGCCGTGCCAGGCGGTGCGGACGCCGAACTGTTCCGCGAAGATCTGCAACTTCCGGGTCGGGGTGATGCCGCCGACCTGGCTCAGGTGGACGCGGATAAAGTCGATGAGGCCTTCCGAAATAATGTTCCGCCACTCGTAGGGATGGTTGAACAATTCGCCCTGGGCGATGGGGGTGGAGATTTTTTGGCGGAGTTCCCGGAGCCATTCGTGGCGCTCCAGGGGGATGGCTTCCTCCAGGAAAAACAGCCTGAACCGTTCCAGTTCCTGGCCGAAGATTATGCCGTCACGCGGGTGAAGTCGCTCGTGGACGTCGTGGCAGAAATCGACGTCGAAGCCGAACCGGGACCGGAGATCCTCGAACAGTTTTATGGTGTCCCGCACGTACTTCTTGCCGTTCAGGTAAATGCCGGGGGGCGAGCCGTCGGGCGCGGTTTTCGGAGCGTCGCCGAAACCGCCGCCGCCGTAGCCGCCGCACTGCACGCGGATGTGGGTGATGCCCTGCGCCATATATTTGGCGATGTTGTCGCCGATTTCATTGGTGTCGCGTCCGTCGGCATGGCGGTAGATCGGCACGCCTTCCCTGACCTTGCCGCCGAGGAGCTGGTAGACAGGCATGCCGGCCATCTTGCCCTTCAGATCCCACAGGGCTATGTCGACGCCGGATATGGCGTTGTTTTCAATCGGGCCGTTCCGCCAGTAGCCGTTATGGTGCATGAGGTGCCACAACTGCTCGATGTTTTCGACGTTCTGGCCGATGAGTAACGGCTTCAGGTATTCACGAACCACCAGTTCCACCGCCAGGTGCCGGTAGGCGAAGGTGCCGCAGCCAAGCCCGTACAGGCCCGGCTCGGTCGTGTCTATTTTCACCACCACCAGATTGATGCCTTCCGGCGCGGTGGTGATTACCCGGACATCGCGGATTTTCACTGTCATCCTCTATTCCCCTTTCTGGCAACGCTTTTTAGAATGCTTTTTTCCCACGCCGACCGGGCAAACCATCCCCGTTCCCGGCAGGCATGGACGTCGTGCCGGGGCGCGGAACGTTATTGGGGTGGTGTGGGGTGGTTTTCCCTATTTCTTCCCAAAACGGCTGGCCGGTTCGGACGCACGCTTCTCATGAATGGCCGCCGCTGTTTCTCTATGTTCTTCCGGATTCCGGAATGATCCGGCCGTTGACCTCCCGGTCGGGCATCACGTCGTCCTCACGAAAATGACAATGGAACCCGTCCGCCTCCCGCAACGGATGCGAGGGCAGGGTGACAGCGGATCAACGGGTTATGTCAGAAAACAGTTTTCCGTATGGAGCAAAGGTACAATGACTGTCCGTGTCGATCGTCCCGCGCGGGCGAGAACAGAGTCGGACTGCGTCGTTACGTCGCGGACGGCTAGGTTTCTTGGAGTTGATCGAGAGCCTGGTTAAGATGTTCGGCCATGAGGTTTCGCGCTAAATTCGGGTCGCGACTCTCGAATGCTTTGTGAATGAGTGAGTGATAATAGACGCCGTCTTTGAAACCGAAAATATCGTTTATCTGTTTATGGTTATGGAGCGTCTCGGCGAAAACGTCGCGGAGGCTTTTTTCCACCAGCGGATTGTCCGAGGCCCGGCTGATTTCCAGGTGAAATAGCATGTCGTGCCTGACGAACTCCTCCGAATCGCCGATGCTTCCGACCAAATCGTCGAGGTGCCGCTTCAGGTTGGCGACGACCCGGTCGTCGGCGTTGCCGACGGCGAGAAAGGCCGCCTCCGGCTCGAGAATGGCGCGGAACTCGAGAACCTTTTTAATGTCCCGGCACTGAATTTCACTGATGCTGTTCGGGTTCGTGGCAATGGGATTGAGATTGCTGGAAACGATGAACGTCCCTTTGCCGTGGTGACTCTCCATAATGCCCAAAGCGATGAACTGCTGAATGGCCATCCGTATGCTCGCCCGGCTGACGCCAATCTCCCGCGTCAACTCGTGCTCGGAAGGAATCTTGTCGCCTATCCGCCAGGTGGTGTTGGCGATGTTCCGCTTCAGATAATCTATGACTTTTTGTGAGGCAGTGTATTTCACCGTTTGCATGGTGGCCCTTCGCATTCGCAACTTGACTGCCAAGATAAGAGTATAGTACTCCATGCATGTTGTTAGTCAAGTTTATAATGGATTTTTTAGAAATAATTTAACTTATTTAAATTAAGCCTGTTGGGTTGGAATGGACTGTTCCGGATGGTGCTGGAATCTTGTAGGACAAGTTGAGTTATCCGGCATCCGTCCACACAAAGGACGGGGACGCTCCATTCGGAGCGTCCCCGTCATGTTTGGCTATCTCACGGCATAGCAGACGGCGTGGTTTAATGAGTTATCGTA
>JAJQFC010000054.1 GCA_021201355.1 Planctomycetaceae bacterium
GGTCGACGTGGCCGATGGTGCCGACGTTGATGTGGGGTTTCTTACGTACGAAATTCTCTTTGGCCATGACAATGGTCTCCTTTGGTGAGGCACACCCGGACGTCCCGCCCACTCGTAACGACGCTCGCTAAAATGCCCGGCCGCCTTAGTACAAAAAAATCTTTCAAACCATCTTGACAAACACCCGATTTCAGCCACAATGCCAACTCAAATCGGAAACATGCGTCAAAATCGACTTTAACTCGGTATTACCCAAAAAAAATCGCTTTCGCCCGCAGTCGCAACCCGTCAAGAAACGATGCCGGAACGGGAAGCGTTACCATTCCTCGTCCACCGGCCCGTCGCTTCCGTGAAGTCTTCACTCTGCGCAACGAACGCGATATAGGTCGCACCCGGATATTCACGGGTTCCGGCACTTTCCCGAAGAAAAGGCCATCTCCCCATTATGGCAAAAATCCCGTGGCGCGTCCACCGGAATTTTCCCGGCCAACGGCATTTCGAACCCTGCCGTCAAAAATCGCCGAGTCACGTCCCGGTAAAAGAAAGCCGCCCGAACCGGTGCGGCTGTTAACAAACAAATGGAGCTGCTGTCGAGATTCGAACTCGAGACCTCTTCCTTACCAAGGAAGTGCTCTACCGGCTGAGCTACAGCAGCGCTTCGTCGCGGCTGGGGCGGCGAATGGCTTCCCTGGCGAGGAACCCATACAAGGCCCGAAGCATTCCCGTAACGCGTGACTTTTTCAATTTCGGCGCTTCGTAAAAAGCACCCGAAAAAAAAGTCTCGCCCGCATAGGCGCGGGTGGGGTTTTCCTATTAAACAGATTCGGAAGTCGCTGTCAATAGCTTTTCCCAAATCTTTTTCACTTTCCGCACCATCCCGGACCATCGCCGCCGGATCCCGCATTGGAACGGTCTGGAACCCTGGCTCGAGTGATGATACCCATCAAGCCTCCCGACGCCGACCCGACCATGCGCGCGAAGCAGCTGTCAAACCGGTTCGTGGCACATACTCGACACAGTCGGGACGACGAAGAAAAAGGCAACCGCGGATCATAGTATCGTCAGGCTCTGGCGTTCGCCCGACGGTCCGGCGGGTACCATGACGCGGAGACCGTGACGACCCAATCCGGCGATGCCTGGAAAAAGCCGCCCCTACTCCGTCCGCCGGGTGAAGCCGTAGCCCTGCCCCTGTTTCGTCAGCGTGCCGATGCCGGGGAACGACAGGTGCATCCCGGCCACGGTCATGCCCTGTTCCGATGCGGTGTCGAACCAGCGTTTCCGCGCCGCTATGGCCTTTGTCGGATCGCTGTCGTAGGTGACGGCGACGTCCGGCAGCGGCAACTGGATTGCTTCGAAATGAATAAGGTCCGAAATAATCAGGAACTTTTCCTGGCCGTCGTCAATCAGGAACACCGTATGTCCGGGCGTATGACCGGCCGCTTCCAGAGCCTGGACGCCGTTCGCGACATAGCTTCCCCACTCGAACATCTGGAGCCGGCCGGCATAGGCTTCCCGGAACGGCGCCGCCGCCCGGGCCATGGTTTCCATCTCGACCCGGGGAACCATCAATCTCGCGTTCTTGAATACAGCGGTATTCTCCGCCGTCACCAGCCCGCCGATGTGGTCCGGGTGGAAATGGGTGATAATGACGGCGGTGACGTCTTCCGGACGGATACCCGCCACCAGCATCGATTCAAGGAGCTTGCCGCCCTTGACCTTGCCGAGGCCGGTGTCGAACAGGAGGACTTCGTCCCCCAGGCGGACGACGAAAGCGTTAATGGAGTTGTCCATGGCGTTTCCGGACAATACCTTTTCCCGGGCCATGGTGTCGAGGCCGACCAGAAGCTCAGGCCGCAGTTCGGCTCCCCGGCGCATCGGCATGTCGGCCAGGGCCACCACTTCGAACGATCCGACGGTAAAGCGCCTGACGTGGTCGTCGGCGGCGCCGGCGGCGCTCTGAACCAGACTCACGGCCAGGGCGGCCAACAGCAGTTTCTTCAGCATGCGATTTCTCCAGTATCCCTCACCGAACGGGCGATGCGTGTGGCGCGGTACAACCGTGCAGGAACAGTGCGGCGCAGTGCTGCGGATTCGTTGCCGGATGGTCGACGGCCGGACTATCGTAACGACGGATGCCGTTCCGGCGGTGTCCTTATTCGTCGTCTGCCAGTTCGTCCTTCGCCACGATGACCGTGCTGCCGGACGAGGAAATCGTCCGCGACTTGTCGGCCCGATACCGTTCAAGCGCCCGGTTCTGGACGCCGTTGCGGGCGGCGACGATGTGATCCAGAAGGTTCTTCACATACGGGTCGGTGCCGATCGGCGAGTCGTTCAGGATGGCGATGGCTTCATCCCGGGTGTTTTTCTCCCGGTAGAGGATTTTGAACGCCCGTTTCAGGTTGCCGATGGATTCGTGCGGCACCTGGCGCCGTTTCAGCCCTTCCATATTGAGGGTCCGGACCTTGCAGCTGTCGCGGAAGCCTTCGACAATCACGTAGGGCGGAATGTCCACCGCCACCCCGGAGCACGGCGCCACAAACGACATCGATCCGATGGTGACGAAATGGTGGACAAGGACGCTCCCCGACACCCAGGCCTGGTCTTCGATATGGATATGGCCGGCCAGTTGCGACGAGTTCGTGATGACGACGTTGTTCCCGATGATGCAGTCGTGGGCGATGTGGACATAGGCCATGATCATGCAGTCCGAGCCGACCTTGGTTTTGCTGCCGCCGACGCCGGTGCCCCGGTTAACGGTGGCGAATTCCCCGATGCGGGTGCGGTCGCCGATATAAAGGTCGGTCGGTTCGCCGCGGAACTTCAAATCCTGCGGATCGCCGCCGACGACGGCGCCGGTGCAGATATGGCAGTCGTTTCCGAGAACGGTGCGGGTGACTATATGGCTGTGCGGCATCAGTCGCGCCCGGTCACCGATTTTAACCTCGGGGCCGATTACGACGAACGGCCCGATATCGACGCCTTCGCCAAGGACGGCGGTCGGATGAATGCTGGCGCTGGGATGGATGCGGTTCTTCATGTGCGGGTTTTCCCCAGTTCAAGCACCAATGGTTACCAAAACAATTGTGCCTTACGAGAATCGATTTCTCTCACTAAAGGCATCTGCCCGCCGTCCCCACCCGGTCCGCTCGGCAAATATCGGACCGCCCGCCGGCCAACCGCACCGGCGGCGAGGGAGGCGTTTTCTTCAGGCTGTCAAAACTGTTCCAATTATGTCAGTAAGCCGGATTGGCGTCAGTGATCGCGAATTTTATAGTCGCTTCTGTCGTGACGTCGCCGTCGACCTCCGCCCAGACCCGGACGATGCCGATGCTCCGCTTCATTTTCACGAATTCGGCGTGGAGGTACAGGCAGTCGCCCGGCACCACCTTTCGCCGCCACTTAATGTCGTCCGCCGTCATGAGGACGGCCAGTTTGCCCTGTCCCCGGAACTCGCCAAGCATCATGATGGCGCCGGCCTGGGCCAGGGCTTCAATCTGGAGAACGCCGGGCATTATCGGTTCGCCCGGGAAGTGGCCCTGGAAGAACTCCTCATTGAAAGTCAAGTTCTTCACTGCCACGATATACTTTTTCTCTTCGAGTTCAAGCACCCTGTCGACAAGAAGGAACGGATACCGGTGCGGCAGGATACTCGTAAGGAGGCTGAAGTCGACGACTCCGCCCGGGTTTTCCGTCTTCAGGATGTGCGACCGCATCGCTTTCGCCAGCTCGATATTGAGGGCGTGGCCGCTCTTCGACGCGACGATGTGCACGCCGAGGCGGCGGTTCAGGATGGACAGGTCGCCGATGAGATCGAGGATCTTGTGGCGGACGCATTCGTCCGGCACCCGGAAGCTGTTGTCGACCACCGAGTCCCCGTCGAGGACGAGGGTGTTCTGCGGGTTCGCGCCCTTGCCGAGGCCGGCCGCCTGCATGGCGGCGGCGTGCTCTTTCATTACGAAGGTCCGGGCCGGCGCTATTTCCTTGAGGAACGTTTCCGGATTCACTTCCAGCGTCACCGTGCCCCGGGCCAGGGACGATTCCTTGTAATCGAGAATGTATGTGACCCGGAACTTCCCGTCCGGCGACGGATACGCCGCCACGCCGGCCTGGGCGTTCCCGACGGATATCGCTTCCTTCGGTATGAAGACCTTCCGGTCGGCGTCCTGCGGGACGATCCCGGCCTCGGCCAGCGCTTTCGCGAACTCGAGGCTGGAACCGTCGAGGCCGGGCGCTTCCGGGCCGGTGACGTCGATGACGGCGTTGTCGATGCCCATACCGAACACGGCAGAGAGGAGGTGCTCGAGGGTCATGACCGCAAGGTTTTCGCCGAGGCTAATGGTGTTGCAGTTCCGCGCGCCGTCCGAAAGGCTCGGCGTCAGAGCCTTCTCGACCCCCTGTGACCGAACCCGGATGCCCTGCCCGGCCTCGGCCGGATGCACCGTCACCGTCGCCTCGGCCCCGGTGTGGAGCCCGGTGCCCGAGAATGTCACCGCTTTCGCCAGCGTCATCTGTTTTTCCGCCGTCATGAACTTTTCTCCTCCTCTTCGATACGTTTCAACCTCTGTTCCATATCCTTGATCTGTTTCCGCAGTTTGCCGAGGCTCTTGATGTTGCGCCACTCCTCGAGCTGCTCGCGCATGGGCTTGGCCGGCGAGTCAATCCAGATCAGCCGGTCCGCCGGCGCGCCGCTTTCCCGGCCCGGAACGGACTTCGATATCGCCGACTGGCCGACAATGGTGAGGCCGCTCCCGACCTTGACATGACCGACGACGGCGGACTGGCCGCCCATCTGCACTCCGGCGCCGATCTCGGCCGAACCGGCGATGCCGACCTGGGCGGCGAAAGCGCAGCACGGCCCGAGTTTGACGTTATGGGCAATCTGCACCAGGTTGTCGAGCTTGGTGCCCATGCCAATCCGCGTCTCTCCGAACCGGGCCCGATCGACCGTGACGTTGGCGCCGAGTTCGACATCGTCCTCGACCACCACCGTCCCGACCTGGGGAATTTTAAAATAGCCCTGGCCGGTCCAGGCATAGCCGAACCCGTCCGACCCGACGACGGCGCCGGCATGGAAGATGCAGCGGCTGCCGATCGTCACCTGGTGGTAGACCCGGACGCCCGGGTAAAACAGGCAGTCGTCCCCGACCACCGTTTCGGCGCCGATATAGACCTGCGGCATGAGGACCGTTCCGTACCCGATAACCGCGCCGTCCTCGACCACCGTTCCGGCGCCGATGGAGACGTTCTCGCCGAGACGCGCTCTCTCCGACACGACGGCGCTTGGGTGGATTCCGGCGGCGGGCCGGGCCGGCGGCGGCTTCAGGAGCAGCGCCACCCGGGCAAAGCCGAGGTCCGGGTTGTCCACCCGGAGGAGCGCCGCCGCGACCGGTTCCGTGTCCTTCGCCACCACCGCCGCCGTCGCCTTGGTGGCGGCAAGCTGGGCGGCATAGGCTTTATTGGCAAGGAACGTGACGTCGCCCGGTCCGGCCTCGGACAACGACGCCAGGTTCGACACAACCGCCTCCGGATCGCCGCCGACCAGTTCGGCGCCAATCGCTTCCGCCAGTGCCCGCAAGGTCATTTCGGCCATGGACTCCCCTTCACATTTTTTCAGGACGCGCGACGACGTACCGGGTATCCGGTCGCCGGACCGCGCCGGACGTCACCGTACCGGCACAGATCCGGAAGGACGCCGGCTTCATCCATAAATGGTAATGTAAAAATGAATCCTTTCCCCGGCGATGTGGCGCCGATGAAAGGATTCAGTATGGTACCGCTTTTCACAAATGTTGCGAGATGAAACAGGGCCTCAGCCGAACCTTTTTTCCCTACAGGGTCGGGTTCCGCGCCGGATCACGGAGGTGTTCGGCATAGCGGTGGTTCATGAGTTCCGTAATGGAGACGGTGAGGTTGGCCCGGTCATGGACGTACTGGATACGCCGCATGAGGATTTCCTGCTGGATTGCCATCGGGTCCATCGCCTTGACCGCTTCCTCGGAGAGGGACGGGTCCGGCGAGGCGATGATGATGTCGTAGTTGTAGTATTCGGCGAGAACTTTGCAGGAGCGCTGGAAGGCGTTGTACATGTTCATCCAGAACGCCGCTTCTTCGTCCCGGACGCGTTTCCCGAAGTCTTCCTGCATGGCCTGGACTTCGACCTTGGCGCCTTCGATTTCCATCATCTTTTTCCGCCACTGGGCGCTGCCGGGCGCCATGAGCGGGTTGTTCTGGAGGGCGCGTTCCATTTCCTGGATGCGGGCGATTTCGCCTTCGATGCGGGTCTGTTCCGGCTGGAAGGCGTCACGGATACGGCCTTCGGTATCCTTCGCGTACTGGTAGTTCTGGAACACCTGCTGGATGTAGACGATGCCAATTCGCTTGGTCTCCGGCGCCTGCGGCGCCTCGCCGGCCTGGACCGCCGACGCCATCACGCACACTGCACAAGCGACAAGCGCCGCTTTCGACATGAACTTCAGCATTTCAATAATCTCCTCAAACCGGCCTCCAATGACCAAGTCAACTTTTTTCGGCAAACTCTCAATCGTACCAGCCCACTACCTCAAAGCAAGAAAATTATCACGCGGACCTGTCCCACTTCGCTTTCGCCGGCCGGAGGCGGTGATGGCGGCGTTGCCGGGACGGAACCGCGCCATGAAAAAGCCCCGCGGGCCCGGGTGGAAACGCGGTGGCGGGGCGCCGTTGTCGCCGTGGGAACACGCCATCCCCCGCACCGGCACAACCGCGCGCTTTCCGAAATCCCCTGTACGGATACATTGCCGGTCCGCTGTCCGCTTACCGCTTCGGATGCAGCGTAATACTTCCGGCGTCCGTCCGGAGACGATTTTCGGAAAAGACGCGGTGATGCCGTTTGCGAAAAAGCGTTCCCCCGGGCAACATCAGCTCCCCGCCGCCGCAGGAGATCAGAACAGCGCTCTCCGGATCCGCCC
>JAJQFC010000104.1 GCA_021201355.1 Planctomycetaceae bacterium
CCAGACATATTCGCCGTAGGTGCCGGCGTTGCAGTCGTTCTCGCCGAAGCAGGGCCGGCCGGTGAGTTTTTCCATGGTGGCGATGAGGGGCGCCCCTTTCCAGCCCGGCAGGTTGGACGCCGCCGGCGTCGTCCCGTCCGGCATGACCGGCACCGGCACGGCGACGCCGATGGCGGCCAGGTCGTCGTAGCCGAGGTTTTCCAGTTCGAGCGCTTCCTGGAGGGTGGCGGCGGCGCGGTCGAGAACGACCTTGAAACCGGCCTCGCCCTTTGTTTTCTTCTTCGCCGTGGAGACGACATTCCCCTTGTCGTCCACCACCATCGCCAGAATCTTCGTGCCGCCGACGTCGACGCCGCCGAACAGGCGCGGTTCGGTTTTGACAGCCTGTTTTTTCGCCATTGGGGTTCCTTCCACTCTGCCCGCCCTTTACGATTGCCGCACGAAAAGGGAGGAGCCGGCCGGATGCGCCTCATTCCCGCCGAAATACCAATCCCTCAACCAACCGCGCCGGGCCTCGCCAATCGCCGCGAGTTCGGGCGGCTGTTACACTGGTCCAGACACTTCGACACGCCAGAGAACTATCGGTAAACCGAAACAGTCGGCAATGCGTGTATCCCTATCCCCGGGCCGTCTTCGCCGCCCCGATAAACGCCGCGAACAGCGGGTGCGGTTCGACCGGACGGCTCTTGAATTCGGGATGAAAAATAACCGCCACATACCACGGATGCCCCGGCACCTCGAACGCCTCTACCAACTGGCTGTCCGGGTTGATGCCGGTCACCACCAGCCCGGCCGCGACGAGCCGGTCAAGAAGGTCAGGATTCAGTTCGAACTCGTTCCGGTGGCGCTCCCGGACGAACTCTTCGTCGCCGTAGGCCAGCCGCAGGTTCGACCCGCGTTTCAGGGCGGCGGCGTAGAGCCCTTTTCTCACCGCCACGCGGTCGCGGGTGGCCTTGCCGTCCTGGGTCAGGCGGGTGACGACGGCATTGCCGGGCGGCAGGTCGGCGGTCGATCCGATGCCGGCGTGGTAGGCGCCGTCCATCCCGGCGACGTTCCGGGCAAATTCGAGGGCGGCCAGCTCCATCCCCATGCCGATGCCGAAGAAGGGGACGTTGTTTTCCCTGGCCCAGCGGATGGCGGCGAGGCCGCCTTCGCAGCCGATGATGCCGGCCCCGTCCGGGAGGATGCCGCCGGAGACGCCGGCCAACTTTTCGTTAACGTTTTCGGCGGTGATCTCGGTGGAATCGACCTCCCGCCGCTTCACGGAAACACGGTTCGCCACCCCGCCGTGGAACAGCGCTTCGGAGACGGACTTGTAGCTGTCGGACATGGCGTGGTGGGCGCCGACCACGGCGACCTCGACCGTGCCTTCCGGATTCCGGGCCGTATGGAGCATCGCCTTCCAGGCGGTCAGGTCAGGTTCCGGCGTCTCAAGGCGGAGGCGGTCGCAGATAATGCCGTCCGCATTCTGGTCATGGAGGATGACAGGAACCTCGTAGACGGTGAGGTCGACGTTCCGCTCGTCCAGGACGCAGTCGCGGCGGACGTTACAGAACATGGCGATCTTTTCCTTCACGGAATCCGGTATCGCCTCTTCCGAGCGGCAGATGACGATGTCCGGCTGGATGCCGTATTCCCGAAGCTTCTGCACCGAATGCTGCGTCGGCTTTGTCTTGATTTCCTTCGACGCCTTCAGGAACGGCACCATCGTGATGTGGACGAAGAGGACGTCCCCGTCCGGCCGTTCGAGGGAGAACTGGCGGAAGGCCTCAATGAACGGCAAACCCTCGATGTCGCCGACGGTGCCGCCGAGTTCAACCATGACGACGTCGATGTCCGGCCCCTCGAGGCGGGTGAACGTCTCCTTGATGGCGTCCGTTATATGCGGCACGACCTGCACGGTGCCGCCGCCGTAGGCGCCACGGCGTTCCTTCGTGATGACGCTCTGGTAGATGCGGCCGGTGGTGATGTTCGAGCGGCTGGTCAGCTTGACCCCGGCGAAACGTTCGTAGTGGCCGAGGTCGAGATCGCCTTCGGCGCCGTCGTCGGTGACGTAGACTTCGCCGTGCTGCAACGGGTCCATGCTGCCCGGATCGACATTGATGTACGGGTCCAATTTCAGCATGGCGATGCCGAGGCCGCGGCCCCGGAGGAGGAAGCCGAGCGAGGCCGACGCCAAACCTTTGCCGACGGACGATACGACGCCGCCGGTGATGAAGATGAATTTACTCACGAATTATCCTTTCCAGGTGACGCTCATCAAACGCAACCGTTCCACCGCCGCCGGCATGGCCTGGAGGAGGACGTCGACGTCCTCCCGGGTCGTTTCGTGGCTGAGGGAAATGCGGATGGAACCGTGGGCCAGTTCCACCGGCACGCCGCAGGCGAGAAGGACGTGGGACGGATCGAGGCTCCCCGACGTGCAGGCGGAACCGGACGAAACCTGAAGCCCGGACATATCGAGGTAGCCGAGGATGGCCTCCCCTTCCGCCCCTTCGACGCAGACGGACAGGAGGTTCGGGATGCGGTGGGTGCGGGAACCGTTCCGGTGGATTTTCGGAATCGCCCCGGACAAGCCGGTCCAGATTTCCTCGACCAGTTTTTCCTGCCGCGGCGAGTCGGCGATGAATTCGCCGCACAGTTCCGCCGCCTTCCCCATGCCGACGGCGCCGGCGACATTGGACGTTCCGGCCCGGCGGTTCCGTTCCTGGCCGCCGCCGTGGATAAAGGCGGCGAGGCGCGCCCCTTTCCGGAGGTAGAGGGCGCCGATGCCTTTCGGACCGTGGAATTTGTGGGCGGACAGGCTCAGGCAGTCGATTCCGAGTTCGTGGACGTCGACGCCGGCCTTGCCGACGGACTGGGTGGCGTCGGTGTGGAACAATGCGCCGTGTTCCTTCGCGATGGCGGCGAGGGCCGGGATGTCCTGCACCGTGCCGATTTCGTTGTTCGAATGCATGATGGTGACGAGGCCGGTGTCCGGCCGGATGGCGGCCTTGAGGTCGTCCGGATTCACCCGCCCTTCCCGGTCGACGGGGAGGAGTGTGTAGTCGCCGTAGCCGTTTTTCTTGAGCCATTCCAGCGGTTCAAGGACGGCGTGGTGCTCGATGGCGGTGGAGACGACGTGTTTCTTCTTCCCGCCGAAAACGGCCCCTTGGATGACCCAGTTGTCCGACTCGGTGGCGCCGCCGGTGAAATAGATTTCGTCCGGATCGGCCCCGAGGAGTTTCGCCACCTGCTCCCGCGAGGCGTCGAGGGCGGCCCGGGCCTGGCGGCCGAGTTCGTAGTACTGCGAGGCGGCGTTGCCGTAGCGTTCCGTGAAGTACGGAAGCATGGCGTCGAGGACGCGCGGGTCCGTCCGGGTGGTGGCGGCGTTGTCCAGGTAGATTATTTGTGATTCAGGCATTTCTGCCTCCTTTCGCGTGTGGGAGACGGTGGTCGGCGCGCTGTGCCCGGACGGCATCTCGGGAAGAATACCGTCTGAAACGTATACTTCACGTTACGCGCACGGCGGAGGCACGGCCGTGCCGCCCCTGGTTCTCTTCGGGGTCCATAATCCCTCCCCAGGGAACGGATTATCGCCGATCCGGGCCGAACCCGCAAGGCGAAAGCTCCTGCCCGCCCGCACCCGCCGGCGCCGGCGTGGACAAGGACGGCCCGCTTGGCTATACTGTCCTGTTCCACAACGCGGTCCGAAAAACCGGCCGCGACCCGATTTCAACCACCAGCGCAGCGATTTTCGGCTTCGCGAGTACGAGAGACGAACAAAGGCATGTACAATCACATCCGAGGCACCATTGTCCATAAATCACCGTCCCGCGTCGTTATCGAAGCCGGCGGCATCGGCTACGACGTCACGGTTCCCCTGTCCGTCGGAGGCCGGTTGCCGAAGGCCGGGTCGGAAGCGGTCGTCCTCACCCACCTCGTCGTCCGTGAAGACGAGCTGCGGCTCATCGGCTTTGCCGAAAACGAGGAACGGGATCTGTTCCGCACCCTCATCAACCTGTCCGGCGTCGGTCCGTCCATGGCCCTGCAAATCCTGTCCGGCATGACCCCGTCCGAATTCGCCCTCGCCGTCGAACGCCAGGACGCCGCCGCCCTGAAGAAAATCAAGGGCGTCGGCGAAAAAACGGCAAAGCGGATTATTCTCGAACTCAAGGGCGCCAAAACCATCCTCCCGGGCGGCGGCGGCGGCCCGATGCCGGAAGGCCCGGCCGCCGAAGCGGTGGCAGCCCTGATGGCCCTCGGCCTCGGCCAGGCCGAAGCGGTGGAACGGGTGGAAAAAGCTCTCCGGGACCACGCCGGCGCTCCGGTCGAGGAACTTATCAAGACCTCGCTCCGATGATGCGGATAGCCGTCGTCGGCGCCGGTCCGGCCGGCCTCATGGCCGCCTGGGCCGCCGCCCGGACGGGCGTCCGGGTCGTCCTGTTCGAAAAAAACGACGAGCCCGGAAAAAAAATCCTCATCACCGGCGGCGGCCACTGCAACCTCTCGAACACCCTCCCGGTGACGGCCTGGCCGGAACGGTTCGGCAAGCGCGGCCGCTTTATCCTGCCGGCCCTCGCCGCCTTCCCGACTGACGCCCTCCGCCGCTGGCTCGGCGACCGGGGCGTCCCGACGGAAGCGCCGGACGGCCGCCACTGGTATCCGGCGAGCCGGTCCGCCCGGGATGTGCGGAACGCCCTCGCGGACGCGGCGACGGAGGCCGGGGTCGAATGGCGTTTTCAAACCGGCATCGATCGTATCATTGCCGGTCCGGACGGGTTCTCCCTTGGCGGCGACCGGTTCGATCGGGTCGTCCTCGCCTGCGGCGGATTGAGTTATCCCGGCACCGGGTCGACTTGGGACGGCTGCCGCCTGGCCGAGGCCCTCGGCCACACCGTCGCGCCGCCGGTCCCGGCTCTGGTCGGACTTCGCGCCCGAAACGCCTTGACCGACCTGTCCGGCCTCGTATTCGAAACCGCCCGGGTGACGGTGAAGCTGAAAAGCGTTGGCACCGTGACCGGCCGGGGCGAACTTCTCCTCACCCACAACGGCATTTCCGGACCGGCCGTCCTCGACCTGTCGGGAACGGTGGCCGAGGCGTTGTCGAAAGGCGGCGACGCGGCCGAGGTGGCGGTCCGGGTTGAGTGGCTGGACGGAAAGGATTCCGCCTTTTGGCAGGATGTTTTCGCGGATTGGCGCCGGACCCGGGGCGGCGGCGCGGTCGCCGCACTTCTCCGGGACTTTTTCCCGAACCGCTTCGCCCGCTCACTGTGTCGTCTCGCCGGGATTGGCGACGACGTCACCGCCGCCACCCTCACCGCCGCCGGTTCCAGGAAAGTGGCGGAAGCATTGTCCGGGTTTCAGTTTTTCGTGAACGATACGGAAGGGTTTAACAAGGCAATCGTCACCCGAGGCGGCGTCAGAACCGGGGAAATCGACCCGACGACCTTGGCCAGCCGCCGTGTGGACGGGTTGTTTTTCGCCGGAGAAATGATAGACGTGGACGGGCCGTGCGGCGGCTTCAACCTTCACTGGGCCATGGCGAGCGGTAAACTGGCGGGGGAGTGCGCAGCGCGGTTGCAGTCACCGACGCCGTAGCCGCATCGACCGCTTTAAGCCAAACCCATAGGGAAAAAATCTGTCGGCAAGAGACAGCGACCTATTCCGGCAACAGGTCCGGGCGGTAACGGCGGGTGCGTTCCAGCGCCTTTTCCCGGCGCCAGGCGTCGATGAGGGCGTGGTTGCCGCCGCGGAGCACGTCCGGAACGGCCAGCCCCCGGTATTCGGGCGGCTGGGTATAATGCGGATGATCGAGAATTCCCGACGAAAACGAATCCGCCGGCGCACTGCCCGAACAGCCGAGAACGTCCGGCAGGAGCCGGATAACCGCATCCGCCACCGCCATCGCCGCCACTTCGCCGCCCGACAGGACAAAGTCGCCGACCGACAGCCGCTCCGGCTGGAGGATGTCGAAAATGCGCTCGTCAAACCCTTCGTAGCGGCCGCAGACGAGAATGATGCGCTCCTCCCCGGCCAATTCCTCCGCCACCGGCTGCCGGAACGGCCGCCCTTCCGGCGTCAGAAAAATCAGCCGCCCGGCCGGACCCGGTTCCCGACGAAGCGCCTCCACCGCGTCCACCAACGGCTGGCAGGTCATGACCATGCCGGGACCGCCGCCGAACGGGCGGTCGTCGGTTTTGGCGTGCTTGTTCAGACTCCAGTCCCGAATGTTGTGGAGACGGACTTCCACACTGCCCTTTTCCTGGGCGATGCGCGGAATCGACTCGCCGAGAAAACCGGAGAAAATTCCGGGAAACAGGGTCAAAATATCCAATCGCAGCATTGCAAACTTCCCAAGAGGACCGGCTGTCCGGCTCGAAGGGATCCGCAGCCGACGTGGTCCATGCATTTTTTCGATTCACTTGCCGAAAAATAGCGTCATTCCCGGTTGCTGGACACCGCCTATTCCACCGTTACGCTCTTCGCCAGATTTTTCGGCTTGTCCACGTCGCTGCCCCGGAGCACTGCCACATGGTAGGACAGAAGCTGTAGCGGCACGGCGCAGCATATGGAATTCATGATGCCGGATTCGGCGTAAATCGGGATGACGTCGTCGACCAATTTGCCGATTTCCGTATCGTCGTGGCTGGCGATGGCGATGACCTTGCCTTTCCGCGCCTTGATTTCCTGAATATTGCCGAGGAGCTTTTCGTAGCGGCGGCCCTTCAGGGCGATGACGAGGACCGGCATGTTTTCGTCGATGAGGGCGATAGGGCCGTGCTTCATCTCCGCCGAGTCATAGACTTCGGCGTGGATGTAACTGACATCCTTCATAATGAGGGCGCCATCAATCGCCAGAGGCCAGACGGTGCCCCGGCCGCGACA
>JAJQFC010000083.1 GCA_021201355.1 Planctomycetaceae bacterium
CCTCTACATCAGCAGCTACTGGCAACTGGTGGTGAAGGGCATCATCATCTGCGGCGCGGTGCTGTATTCGATATATACGTCGGCGCGACAGAAATAAGGTTATTGGGACGGTTCATCGGCTAACGCGGTTCAAAAGGAGAGAGTATGAAAAAGCTTATGGCAGCGGTGTTCGTGATGGCGGCGGTATTTTCCCTGGCCGGGACGGTTGTCCGGGCGGCGGAGAAGGAGTACACGGTGGCGGTTCTGACCTGGTCGCTCGCCGAGGAATTCGGCGTCGACATCGTCACCGGGGCGGAGAAGAAGGCGAAAGAACTCGGCGTCACCGTCGTTGCGCCCGATCCGGCCGGCGACATGCAGAAGGAAATCGCCATCATTGAAGACCTTATCCAGCAGAAAGTGGACGCCGTCTGCATCGCGCCGGTGGACGCGAACGCCGTCGTTCCTTATATCGGCCAGATGCGGAAGGCCGGCATCGTGGTGGTGAACTACGACATCGAGACGTCGGCCGAAGTCGACGCCAAAGTCCTTTCCGACAACAAGGAAGGCGGGCGGATGGCGGCGGAATACCTTATCGAACGCATGGGCGACACGGGGAAGGTCCTGGTCCTGTCGGAGGTGCCCGGCGTCACCACGGCCGAGGAGCGCATCGCCGGATTTATGGAATACGTCAAGGACTTCCCCGGCATCGAAGTCGTCGACCAGCTCTCGAACGGCACCCGTGACACCCACCGGTCCACTACGGAAAACATGCTGACCGCCCACCCGGACATCAAGGGCATCTTCTGCTTCATGGGCGACAACACCCTGGGCGCCTACGCCGCCTGCCGCGCCATGGGCCGCCGGGACATTCTCATCGCCGGCTACGACGCCTCGCCGGAACAGATGACCATCATGGAAAAGGACGGGCCTGACTGCCAGCTCATTTGTTCGGTGGCGTTGTTCCCGAAAGCCATCGGTCGCGTCTCCCTCGAAACCGCCTACAAGATCCTGAACGGCGAGCGGGTGGATGACGTTGTCTGGACTGAAATCGGTTTGATGAAGGCCAGGGAAATCGACAGCTTCGTCGATATCGATTAGCGCAATAGACGACTGTTCGAGAAATACAAGTTTTTGCCGCGCCATCTTCCTGATACTGAATTTTACCCGAACCACCGGGTGAATCCCGGCTGCCGGTCGAACTTGCATTCAATCCCGGTTTCACGGAAGTAGTAAAATCGTATTGGGCAGGGTTCGGCTTTAGAAGGAAAAAAGACGCATTCGGTACCCCTCCGCCGGCGGCGGGGCGGAGGGGACAACCGGCGGGAGGCATGATGAAATTTTCATTTCTTACCTATCAGTTTTGCCGTTATCCCCTGGAATACTGTTTCGACGTGGCGCGGAAATACGGCTTCGACGGTGTGGAGGTTTGGGGAGCGAGGCCGCATGCCTACGCCTACGATATGACGCCGGATGCCATCCGGGAGGTAAACGGCTGGAGGGAACAATACGGCGTGGAAGTGTCCATGTTTACGCCGGAAATTCTGGCATATCCGTACAGCCTGGCGTCGCGGAGCCGGAAGGAGTTTCTGGAAACGGTGGCGTATCTGATAAAAAGCGCGGAAGTCGCCGCCGCCATCGGGGCGCGGTACATGCAGATAACGGCGCCGCATCCCGGCTACCGCATCGACCGGGAGGCGGTATGGAATCAATTGGCGGACGGCGTCGGACAACTCTGTTCCCGGGCCGAGGCGGTGGGGGTGGACGTTTTGATGGAATCCCTCACGCCGTCGGAAGGAAATCTTATCACAACGGCGGCCGATCTTAAACGCCTCATCGACCATGTGGGCAGCCCGGCACTCAAGGGCATGCTGGACGTGGTGCCGCCGGTGATCGCGAACGAACCGTTCGACGAGTATTTCTGGGCGCTAAGGGACAGGATGGCCTATGTTCATCTCTGTAACAGCGACGGGGTGAGCGAGTACCATGCGCAATTGGACGCAACCGGCGGCGTGATACCGTTACGGGAACTTTTTATCCTTCTCAAAAACCGGCGGTACGACGGCTGGTGCTCCATGGAACTGCTGGCGCCGTACTTCAAGGATCCGGAGCTCTACCTTGTTGAGTCGGCCCGGAGCTTGGCCGGGATCTGTCGGGACGTCGGAATTGAAGCCAACCTCCTCAAAAATTCCTGATTTTTTTGAGGAATTTTCATGATGACCACGCTTCCGTAAAGGAGTTTCGGAGCGGCCGGCGGGGTCGTCTTTACACATGCGGCGGTGAATGGATCCCCTTGCTTTACGATTCAAAATGACGTAGAATGAGTTGTTGCGATCATGTTCCCTATTTCATCGATACCTAACCGAAGAGGTGCATTTTGATTCGTGAAGAGCGGCTCGCCAGAATTACCGAGTTTGTCCAGCGTAAACGCTATGCAAGCGTTGAAGACCTTATGAATGTCACCGGCGCGTCGAAGGCCACTGTCCGCCGGGATCTGACGCATCTGAGCGAGGTGGAGAAGCTCATCCTGACCCGGGGCGGCGCCACCGTCGACATGAAACACTGGATTACCGACCTGTCGTACAACGAGCGGGCCAGCATCAACGCCGCGGACAAGATGAAGCTTGGGGAACCGGTCAGGAAACTGATGGAAAAGTCGGCCTCGGTGTTTCTGGACGCCGGCACCACGACGCGGGCCGTCGTTCCGTCCATCAAGGATCTGACCGGAATTAGCCTTATCACAAACGACATCAGCATCGCCGCCGACCTCGTTGGGGCGAAGGGGATGAGCGTGACCGTCACCGGCGGCGAAATGCGGCCGGACTTCTACGTTCTCAGGGGGTATGTCGCGGAGGAGGTGGTCAGGAAGTTCCACATCGACACGGCGTTTATCGGCTTTGACGCGGTGGATGTGAACAAGGGATGTTATATTACCAACACGGACGAGGTGTCGTTGAAACGCTGCGTTATCGGCGCGGCGAAGCAGGTCGTCGCTCTCTGCGACCGGTCCAAATTCAACAATAGCGCCCTCTGTTCCGTTTGTCCGGTCACCGACATCGATATATTCGTCACGAACAAGGAAGTCGACCGGGAAAAGACGGCGGTGCTGGAACAGGCGGGCGTCACGGTCATCTACGCCTGACGAATTGCCACTCTCGTCAGGACACCCGAATAACAGATTCCTTCATTTCCTCGGACCGATATGGCGGACGGCGGCCATATCGGCGTTTGGCCGTTTCGTCGGTTTTTGTGTGCTGGCCGGCCGCGACCCAGCGATAGCGAGGTCACTCCGCCACGCTCGCGTCCGTGGGTACTGTGATAGCCGGAGAAATGGAAATGGAATTCCTAAACCTGTTCGCCGGGTGCGGATCAAGGCCACACTTCATTTACGCAGGGCAGGCCGCGTAGAGGACAAACTCGGCGGATGGCGCGTTTTTTCTGCACCAGAAGCGGTAGGACGGGCAGATTTCCTTGATAAAATGCGGTATCGTCCACATGTCGGACAGGTTGTGGTAGAGGCAGACGGCAAGGCGGGGCTTCGCCACGGAAATAACGGCGCGGGCGCCGCGCAATGCGGGCAGTTCCCATCCGCCCAAATCCATCTTGATGAAATCCGGCGCAATCCGGTTTTCACTGCACCAGTTGTCAAGAGTGACAATCTGAACGGATGAATCGCCATTTGTTCTTGGGTCCAACCGCGTGTCGCCGAGGCCGCCCGCGCCCTGGCGGATCGGCATAAGGGCGGGCGCCATGCCGAGACCGCACTGGACCGCGACAATGCGACCGCGCCCAAGCCGGTTGGCGTTCCGGCGGAGGCAGGTGAACGCCACCGGATCCGGTTCGAAAGAATACACCCGCCGGGCGCCACGGCCAATTGCCCACACCGCGGTTTCACCGCACCAGCCGCCGCAGTCGAGGAACACGCCGCTCGGGGAAACCTCGTCGCCGTGGACATATTGTTCCATGACGTAAATACTCGCGAATATGTCCGGGGAAACGCCGTCCGGCGACGGGGCGAATTCGAACTCCGGGATGGCGCCGGCCGCGCGGAGTTCCGACACTTTGGCCAGGGCCTTTTGCCATTCGGATTCCTTGACATTTCCGACCAGGTTGTTTAATAACCGGTTATCCTGCATTAATCCGACAAGCACCATGAATGCCAGTTCACGGCGGTAGGCCTGGCGGCATTCGTCGTCAGCCAGCCAGCTTTCCACCCGTTCCGTCGCTTCCGTATTAACTATGAGCGGCGCCACACCCTGGGTGACGTACCCGTCCATGATCTGGCGTACCCGTTCAACTGCGTAAATACTCATTTCTTTCCTCACTATTCAAAAGTTGCCACTTCTTATCCTAGTAGCGCCGGGTACCCGGGAGATTTCCGCTAGAGCGTGCAAGGTCCATACATGGCTTACAAACCTATTATTGGGTTTTTAGGTGTTTTACGTGGAATAACGCGGATATTATTCAATATTACATAACATAAGGTGAGTTATAGGCGGCACATATTTTGTGGTTTGTATTCTTAATTGCGCATTAGTAGTGGTAACGCATTACCGAATACGTGGATCTATTGGAAGAATAAGGTGAGTTCATGAGGCTAAATGAGGCCGGTTTTACGTTTATAAACTTATAATCCTATAACTCACCTTAGGTTGAACGGGGAGATGATCAGACTGCAAAGAATATTTCATACCCGTACTATCATCGTCTCTTATGACAAAATGCGTAGGGTGATTTTTGATTAATTTACATCACCACGTAAAAAATCACCCCCTCCTTCGCTGATCACGGTGATGAAGAGTGTAAATTAATGGCTGTTGAACGAGCATTCGGCAATGTGCCCCGTATACATACTTAATGTCATACGCACTTGGAGAGTACTCCATGGAGGCAAAAAAGGGAGGTGAATGGGGGTGATATCGATTCGGCCGCGAATATCACCCCCATACTCTTTCACGTGTATGTTAGGATGAATCAAGTACCTACAATGTTACGATTCGCCGTCCGGCACTTCTAAGGGCTGGCTTTTACGGCGGGAAAATGGTATACTGCGCTGTACGTCATACGGTTTATTTGTTCGCATACTAACCAGACTGTGTAGACAGTGCTGCATGGAGAGTGGACGCGTTATGAAGAGGTGTATCCATCAGATCAGATCTTGTAAGGCTGCGGGTCGGTCATGGCTCGTTTGTACCGTGCTCGTTGGCGCATTCCTGTCTGTTGCCTCCGGTGTTTCGGCCGCCGCCCTCTATATGCCGCAGGATTCCGTCTCGTTGGAACGAAACCGTAAACTGCATGGTCTGCTCCGCTGGCTTGACCAGCAGCACGGAACCATCATCTCCATGCAACGCGACCTGGTGGCGTGCCGGGCCCTCAACCCCGAGCACGGCGGTGACGGCGAGGAAAGGAAACTGTTATGGGTTGAATCGCGGCTCCGAAATAACGGCATAACCAGTTTCGAACGGCTTGACTTCGCCGACCCGCGCGTGCCCGGTATGGTGCGGGGAAATCTCATCGCCAGGATACCCGGTAAACCAGATGAAAACGCCTTCCGGCCGACCCTGTGGCTCATCAGCCACCTCGATGTCTTCCCGCCCGGCCCCCTTGAAGATTGGACCGGCGATCCCTTCACGTTGCGGGTCGAGGGCGATCTCATTTTCGGGCGCGGCGCCGAGGACAATAACCAGGCCATCGTCACCAGCCTGCTTCTGGTGGAAGCGCTCCGGGAGACCGGCATCGTCCCGCCTATCGACGTCGGGTTGGTGTTCTGCTCCGGCGCCCTGACAAACTACCACACGAATATCGGGTATATTGTCGAACGCCGTCCCGACCTTTTTTCGGTCGACGACCTTATCCTCATTATGGACTACGGGAATGAGGACGGGTCGTTCATCGAAGTGGCGGAGAAGGGGAACGCCTGGTTGAAATTCACCGTCACCGGCCGGGAAGGGCACGCCAGTTCGCCGCATGAAGCGGCAAACGCTTTTGCCGCCGGAACGGAATTTATCCATTTACTTCGGGGACTGGAAAAGCAATTTCCCATTCAGAATCCGCTTTTTTCCCCGCCCGGCTGCACCTTCACACCCACAGTAGCCGAAGGGCGCGGCAAAACCGTCAACCATATTCCCGGGGAGTTCATTTTCTATGTCGATGCCCGGCTGACCCCGGAATACAGTTTCGCGGATATGGAACACGCAATTCGGAACCTGGCGGATTCCGTCGCGCGCGAAGAAGGCGTAGCCATCGAGTACGAGATAATCGAACAGACCGCGGCGGCGGGGGTCACGCCGGCCGACTCCGCGGTCGTCCGGCTTGTGGCCAACGCCGTCCGTAAACAACTTGGCGTCACCGCCACGGCAGGCGGTATCGGCGGCGTGACCATGGCGTCTGTTCTTCGGGCCAGGGGGTATCCGGTGGCGGTCTGGGGGATTCAAACAAACTGGCGGAACAAGGCCGAGGAACGGGCCTCGATATCCAGCCACGTCGACCAGGCCAAGGTGCTGGCGCGGCTGCTCCTCGATGCCGAATCGCTTCCGTCGCGGCTTCAGGACGAAACGCTCGGGGAGGACGAAGCCGCCGATCCCGGGTCGCGGAGCCGCTGATGACGGAGGCAGTCCCCATTCAAACACCCGACTCCAGATGGAAAAGAACCGGCCTGGCCGTAACGGCGTCTGTCGTGGCGGGAGGCGGGTTTTCCCTGTCGTTTGGCTGGGTATGGTATCCGGCGCTCTTCGTGCCGCTGGCGTCATGTCATCCCGAAGTGTTTTCAGGAACGCTCCTGTCGGGTAACGGCATCACCGCCTTTTCCATCGGCCTTCTCGTTGGTTTCGTGGAGCTTGGACTGTTGGCGGGACAGGCTCTCCCGGTCAGGCATGGTGC
>JAJQFC010000188.1 GCA_021201355.1 Planctomycetaceae bacterium
CGATTTCTCCGAGATCGCGGGCGTCGTCGGCCCGGCGGAGCATCTTTTCAATGCGGCGGATAAGGCGGTAGATGCCTATAAAAACCGCCACCATGCCGGGGACGAGAAGGACGATGGCGGTGCCGTAACTGTCCATGCCGAACGGCTGGGCGTCCGGGAGGAAAACGCCGAGGGTAAGAAACATCGCGCCGACAAACACGACGATCAGGCCGGATGTAATGAGAAACACCCAGCGTTTGATGTGCATGCCGGGCCGCAACCATCGCCAATTTGCCATAAAGTTTCCTCGATCCGACAGGACGGATCGTCGTGGTACAGTGCCCGGTTCGGTCGCGCGGCGCCGCCACCGGAGAACTGTTCTACAAACCAAATTCGTCAGCCGTTCCGCTGTGACGCGACAGCCCGCCGCCGTCACGGCGGCAACGATTCACCTTGTACCTGTCAGGCGTTATTCCTCATTGTCGGCGTCTTCGAGAAAATCTTCGGTCTGCGTCGCATTGGCCGCTTTCAGGAGGAGATTACGAAAGTCCTTGTTCCTGAAGGTGCGGCTGATATAGGCCAGGGCCTCGAGATGGCGATCGGCATATTCGCCGTTCGACAGGAGGAGAATAAACAGGTGGACCGGCTTGCCGTCCGCCGCCTCCCAGTCTATCCCTTCCACGCTCCGGCCGAAGACGCCCACCAGCCCGCGAACGCCCGGGTGTTTGGCATGGGGGATGGCCAGTCCGAGGCCGTTCCCGACGGCGGTGGTGCCGAGTTCTTCCCGGTGGAAGAGGGCGGCGAGGACGCTTTCCCGCAGGTTGTCGGCGAGAACGCCGGTGGTGAAGAGGGGATTGATAAGTTCACTGATCGCCTCCGCCTTGGTGGAAGCGGAAAGGTTGGAGATAACCCGTTCTGGCATGATAAAATCCCTGAACTGCATGAGACTGGATCCTTTCCCAAACGCGTCGGACAGGAAGCGCTTTATATAGTATGGCGTTGACTGTGGTTCAAAGGGCAGGCCGCGACGGCGGTTTCGCCCGTTGTCTCAAAATGTTGAAAATCCGTTTCGTGTCCACGCACGGCCGGCGGCCTCGGGGGAAGGGGAGCGGGGGCTGCGTTCCGGCCGCCGCTTCCGCGCCGGGAGGCTGTCCGGCCGCGCGCGTTTTTCCTCCGTACGATGTCGTTACGGTCGGTGGATAGCGGTCAGGGCATTTCCCGATCTTCCGGTTTTGCCCGGCGGCGGACCGAAGCGCGTTCCTTCGATTTCCGGAGCTGGCGTTCGGCCTTGGCTTCGACCAGGTCGACCGCCGCCTGGATCGTTTCGCCCTGGACTTCGAGGACAATGGGATTTTCGATATTGTCGGCCTTGATGACGACATCGCAGGTGATGCAGCCGACTTCCGCCTTGAGAACCGCTTCGATGGTCTGGATGCGCTGGTTGAACTTTTCAAGCTTCTGGAGCTTTTCCGTCACATAATCGCGGATTTCCGTCGGGATCTCAATTTTCTTGGCGGTAATTTGGATATTCATTCCCATTCCTTCCCTAAAGTCCTTGGTCCAATCAGTAAATTTCCATACACACGTTTTTCTGGCCGCCCATGATGTCGAAGAGCCAACTGACATCCTGGTTGACCTTGAGGATGATGCGCTTCTTCTTCCGCGCCGCCATGACAACCATGGTGCTGAGGCAGCCGAGGTAGGACGACGAAATAAACGTCACCTGTGTAAGGTCGACTTCAATCCGGCTGCGCCGCGAATCAAGGAGCTTGGCGATGGCCTTGTCGAAGTCTTCAATAAATTCCCAATGCATATCCTTGGTGGCGCGGAGCCGGCCCTTGTCCACCGTGAATATCTGGTCCACCCACGGTTCTTCGGCCTGGGCGTTGTCGGTTGTCGTCGTTGTCACGAGTTCCTCCCTCCGTGTCCTTCGCGGCGAGGCGGCCCGGCGAGAGACAGTACCTCCGGCCGCTCGCCGAAAAAACCGTATACCGACCGGAAAGACACCCATACGACATTATACCATTGGCCGTAGCCCATGTCAATCATGCCTTTACGAATCAACAAATTTCGTGGTCGACCAATAAAAAAAGGTTGCGGAACCTTTGTCAGGTCGGCCGCAACCGTTCGGATGCCTTTTGTACTAGATTGTCCGGTACCGCGCCAATCCGCTCTCGGGGGCATGACTCTCCTCAGGAATCCTTATGGTTGGCGGCCGATCCGTCGTTCTTGCCGGCGGGCGGGACGATGGTGGGGATTTCCGCCATTTCCGCCTCGAGCGCCTTAATGAAAGGGCCGAACCGTTTTTCATTTTCCGAATCGGCATCGAGAAGAAGCTTGTGGGCGCTGTGGATTTGTTTTTGCCTGGCGTAGGGATCTGTGGTGGGATAGAGCGTGGTGGCGGCGGCGGTTTCGTCCACCGGGAAATGGCCGTCATGAAGGGAAACCATATGCATGACGCCGAGCATTTTCAGGAGGCGGCGGTTTTCGTCCGAGACGTTGACGAGGCAGAACCAGCCGTACTGCCGTTTCACCGTGGTCGACAGGCCGATGAACGTGCCCATGAAGGTCGAGTCCATGCCGTCGCATTGGGTCAGGTCGATGACGAAATTAAGGAAGCCGGATCGCAATTCCGACTCCACCAGGGCCTGGAGGGTGGGGGCGAGAAACATGTTGCCAAGACCGATGACCTGGACAAGGACCGCGTCCTCGGCCCGGGATACTCGCAGTCGAGTGCCGGTTCCGGGTTGTGGATTCGAGCCAGCCATCTGCCCCATCCTTTCTTTAGGCTTAAAATTGGTATACAGTCGTTTATTCACATTGTATCCTCTTGGGGACGCGCCGTCGTCGGATGGCGGACTCTCGTCCGTGTACCCTCATGGGCGGCGGCGGAATTTCCGGTGGAAAATCCCGGTCCGAATCCGATTCGCGGATCAGGACGATCCAGACGAAAACGGAGAGTAGGCAATCGTATGAAGCGATACTTCCTTGGCGCTGTTCACCATGACGCCAGCAACGGGTGTGCAATGACCGATAACCTGTGAATGCCGCGATGAGGGCATCCGAACGCCTGATCGCAGAACCTGTACATCAGCCGTTTGGTTTATCCCGCCAACCTACGATATGATCAAGCCGGCCTGAATATCTCGTCCGGCATGATAATTCGCCCACACGTTACAACCTCTTCACTGGCCATGGATGGCGCCGTCATGGTTGACCGCGGGAAAAACCCGCTCGTCAGCCTTTTGATTACTATACGATCCCAATCGGGCGTTGTAAAGTATCAATACCGAGATTCGGCCAATATTTTTCCTTACCGATAAACAATTCGCTACACTGGCAATTTCGTTATCCATGGCGGAACCAACGGGTAATGGCAGACAATTTATTTTTTCCACTTCGGGTTGAAGGCTTGCGGGAAAAGAGGATTCCCGGTACCTTATAGGGAAGTTCGGACGGGAGGCGCGTCTCCGGATACAATAATTGGAAACCGCCCCGCCAGCGGCTCCGGACGGTCTTGACAGCTATAAGGCAAGGTGAGGGGAGACCCTCTTCAGTTCCACTGAAAAAAGGTAAGGCCATGGATGACAACTGTATTTTCTGCAATATTATCAAGAACAAGGTTCCCTGCACCCGCGTTTACGAAGACGACTCCTTTATGGCATTTGTCGATATAAATCCGGCAGCCCCCGTCCATATACTGGTTGTCCCGAAGCGCCACGTCCCAATGCTGTCGGACCCGGCGGCGGAGGATCCCGAACTTCTCGGCAACCTCCTCCTCGCCGTCCGCAAGGTCGTCAAGCAGGAAAACCTGAAAGACTTCCGCCTCATCATCAATAACGGCGCCGGAGCGGGCCAGACCGTTTTTCACCTCCACGCCCACATACTCGGCGGCATACGGATGCCGGAAAAACTCTTGTGACAGATTAGACGCCTTCCGCCGCCGGAGCGACGGGTTTCCGGCGGCGGAAGGCGGTTGCCCGGTAGCCGCCCGCGTGGTACTTTACGACTTGTCAGGAGAACGTGCATGTCCAACGCCAACATCGTCGGCGAACGAATCAAGAACATCCGGAACAAACGGTCCATGTCGGTGGCGGATCTCGCCGCCGCCATCCCGGGCGACCCTGCCGCCAACGCCAAACTTGTCGAGTCGCTGGAACGCGGCGAACTGGTGCCGTCCCTGACGCCGCTCCTCCAGATCGCCCGCGCCCTCGGCGTCCGCCTCGGCAGCTTCCTTGACGACCAGGTCGGCAATCCGGTGGTCGTTACGAAGGCCGAAAACCTTTCAAAGACGTCCCGCTTCGTCGGTTCGAACCTCGGCGCCGAGCGGGCGGAACTCGCCTTCCACTCCCTCGCCGCCAACAAGGCCGACCGCCACATGGAACCGTTCATCGTCACGGTCCAGCCGCATATCGACCCTCCCGTCCTCTCGACCCACGAGGGCGAGGAATTCATTTACGTCATCGACGGCGCTATCGAAGTCTCCTACGGCAAGGAGGCCTATACCTTGTCGAAGGGCGACACCATTTATTACGATTCCATCGTTCCGCACCATCTCCACGCCGCCGGCGACAACACCGCCACCATCCTGGCGGTTATCTATGCGCCGTTCTAGACAGTACGCAAGGTCGCGATGGAACACGAAATCCGTACACTTCTTGAAGGCGGCGCCGGACCGGTCGGCACCCTGGTCCGGGCCGCCCTCTGGCTCCCGGGGAAACTGTACGGCGGGGCCATGACGCTCCGCCGCCGGGGCTACGAGCGCGGCCTGTTCCGGCGCTACCGGCCGCCGGTGCCGGTGGTATCGGTCGGCAACATCACCGCCGGCGGTTCCGGAAAAACCCCCTTCGTCGTCCTCCTCGCCCGACTCCTCGCCGAAGCGGGACAGCGGCCGGCCATCCTCCTCCGTGGCTACCGGGAGACCGCCGCCGGCGATTCGGACGAAGCCCTCCTTTACAACCGGCAACTCCCCGGCATCCCCGTCCTCGTCGGCCGCGACCGCTGCCGGTCGGCCGAGGCGGCGGTCCGGGACGGCGCCACCGTCCTCGTCATGGACGACGGCATGCAACACCTTCGCCTCGACCGCACCCTGGACATCGTCCTCGTCGACGCCACGTCCCCCTGGGGCGGCGGCAACACGTTCCCGGGCGGCCTTCTCCGCGAACCGTTGTCCGCCCTCCGCGTCGCCGGCGCGGTTGTCGTCACCCGGTCCGACCAGGCGCCGCCGGATCGGGTGGCGGCGATCCGGTCCCGTCTTGCCGTCCTGGCGCCCGGGGCCCGGGTCTTTATCGCCCGCCATGCCCCGGTCCGCCTCCATGACATCGCCGGCGCCACCCTCAACCCGTCAGCCCTGGACGGCCGCGAGGTCGTCGCCCTCTCGGGCATTGCCCGGCCGGAAGCGTTCGCCGCCACCCTGACGTCGTGCGGCGGGCGGGTCGTCCGGTCGGTCAACCTGCCGGATCACGCCGACATCCCGCCGGACGTTGTCGCATCGTGTTTGGCCGAGGCGGTCCAGCGGGGGGCGGTGGTGGTGACGACGGAAAAGGACGAGGGGAAAATCCGCCGTTTCCTCGGGGCGCCGCCGCGGGCCGGCTTTCCCCATGGGGTATGGGGGGCGCCGGACCGGGAGGAGCCGGAGGAAAGGCGGGAGGCGTTATATAGTAATGTAATACGGAGCGGCGACGCCGCGGCCTTGTGGGTTCTTGGCGTCGATCAGGAGGTCCGGGATTTGCCCGAATTTCGCGAAGTCGTTCTTCGACGCCTGTTTCCGTAATTGTAAGATAGTCCTTGCATTTTGCCCGGCTGATGGCAAAATGTACCATCAAAGAATATTCGGACCGGATTCGGGAGTGGTCGCACCGCTTTCCCCATGCCATCCGGCCCGGTTGCGAGAATATTCGAGGGAGAATGGAGGCAAGAGTCATGTCGTCACATCCACTGAAAATTCAGAGGGAGCCGGCCAGCCTGGATCAGGCCGTGGACCGCATTGTCGCCCGCTTCAACGAGCGCGGCCGTATTGACATGGGTCCGGAAACGATCCGCGCCGCCCTCCGGGACCGCCTGTCCCACGCCGGCTTCGAAGAGCGGAGCATGCGTCTCCTTGAAGTCAACCTCCTTGGGAACATATCCGGCTGGATGGAATTCGCCCTGGAGGAACGCCGCGCCGGCCGGAATGTGGTGCCGGACTTCGCCCGCCACCTCCGGACGTCGTTCCTCGCCCACTGCCGCGAACACAAAACCCCGCCGGACGAAGCGATAGCCATGTCAATCGAACTGGCCACGGCGATTATGGAATTGGCCGGATCGTTCCGGCGTCAACTGACCATCGGCGCCGGCGGCGTCGAAGGAACGGGTCAGGGCGGCGACGCTCCCGTCGCTTCCTCCGACACCGGCGGCGAAAACGCCGGTCCGTCCGGCACCGCCAACGCCTCCGGCGACGACGCGCCGGTGAAATGACGAGGACCGTCCGCCCATGACCGAGGACGACGGAACCGCAGCCGCACCGGGCCGGGATTCCCCGCCTGAAGCCGAACCGGGACCAAACGAAACCGACGCCCTCCTCGCCGGCGGTGAGACGGCCGGAAGCCGGGGTGGGGCCTTGGCGTTTTTCGCTCTCCTCGTGGTGATCGGAGCCGGACTGTTTTTCTACCTTTCCAGTCGCGGGTCCGGCGCCTTCGTGAACCGTCTTGACGCCAGCCTGCTTGCCCATGCCGAATTATCCCTCGCCGCCGCCGAGAAGGTCACGGTGGCGCCGTCGTGGCCGATTGCCCTGTACGACCGGCTCCGGGCCGACATGGTGTTTTACGCCGGACTGGCG
>JAJQFC010000228.1 GCA_021201355.1 Planctomycetaceae bacterium
ATGAAATCACGACGGGCGGCGGATCTTGTTTCCCCCACAGGGGACGGCCTGGCACGAATTTTAGAATACATCCCGAACTGACGTGTTCGCCCGCCTAACGGCGCTTTCCCGAAACCGCCCGGATAAAAACCTTTTCCCGGTCGACATTTCCGCCGGTGATCGCGTCCGGCCGGACAAACCGGCATCGTCGCGGTCCACGCCACCATTGTGGCGGGCCGGGGCGGGCGTACCGGTTTTCCAAGCCGTAACGAGGGCGCGGTATCCGAAATCGCGCTCAGCTATCTTACCGGTAATCGGTCCCGAAGCAAGACAATAACTCACTCCGAGACATATCGTCGGAACCACGGCGACCGGCGGATTACGGATAAAGTTGGTTTTTCATCGTCAAAAACCGGCATTTATGGTATACTGGTCCCATTGAGGGGGGGAATTCCCCGTGCGGGAGGAGAATCAATGCGCGCCACAAAAATCGTCGCCACCCTGGGACCGGCGTCGTCGACTCCGGAAACGATTCGCCAGTTGATCCGGGAAGGGGTGAACGTCTTCCGCCTGAATTTTTCCCATGGCACTCACGAGTCCCACCGGGAAACCATCGGCCGCGTCCGGCAGGCCTCCCGGGAACTCGGCATCGACGTCGCCATCCTCCAGGACCTGTGCGGCCCGAAGGTCCGGGTCGGCCTCATGCAGAGCGGGGCGGTTGAACTCCGGAAAGACGCGACCATCACCATCACCACCCGGGAGGTACTCGGGACGGAAGAGTTGTTCCAGACCCAGTACGACGCGCTCCCCCGGGACGTCCGCCCGGGCGACCGTATCCTCCTGGACGACGGCCAGCTCGAACTCGAGGTTCTGTCGGCGGCGGGCGAGGACATCTGCGCCAGGGTCGTCCGGGGCGGGATTCTCAAAAACAACAAGGGGATGAACCTGCCGGGGGTGACGGTGTCGGCGCCGTCGGTGACGGAAAAGGATCTCCACGACCTGACGGTCGGCATCGAGGAAAATCTCGACTTTATCGCCCTCTCGTTTATCCGCCGTCCGGAAGACATGAACCCGGTCCGGGAAGCACTGCACGCCGCCGGCTGCGACGCCAGGATAATCGCCAAGATTGAAAAACCCGAGGCGGTGGAGAATATCGAGGCGATAGTACGCCATTCGGACGGCATCATGGTGGCCCGGGGCGATCTCGGTATCGAGACGCCGCTCGAAAAGGTGCCGATGCTCCAGAAGCGCCTTATCCGCCTGGCCAACGCCATGGACCGCTACGTCATCACCGCCACCCAGATGCTCGAGTCGATGACGACGAACGCCATCCTGACCCGGGCGGAGGTGTCGGACGTCGCCAACGCCATTGTCGACGGGACAGATGCCGTGATGCTGTCCGGCGAGACCGCCGCCGGCGTCAACCCGGTGGCTGTCGTGAGGATGATGTCCGCCATCGCCGTCGAGACGGAACGCTATCTCCGGACCCATCCGGCGCCGTGGAACTGGTCGGCATCCTTGTCGTCCGAAAACCCGATGCAGGACGCCCTCGGCCACGCCGCGCTCAAGCTCGTCGAAGACCTTGACGCCAAGGCGGTCGTCATCCATACCCGAACCGGGGGGACGGCCCTGTTTATGTCGAAGTCGCGGCCGTTCGTCCCGATTGTCGCCTTCACGCCGGACGACGAGGCGGTGCGGCGCCTGAGCCTGTACTGGGGCGTGACGCCGGTGCACGCGCCGGGCATCGAAAACCGCGACCAATTGCGGGAACGCGGGGTCGGGTACCTGCGGGACCGGTCGCTTGTGAAGGCAGGGGACAAGGTGGTCATCATCTCCGGGACGACGTTCGGGCAGGTCGGCGCCGCGGACGCGATTATGGTGACGACGGTTCCGTAACCACGCCGCATTTTCCCACGAAAAACGTTTCGTTCCGGCCGCGCGCCACCGTCGGCACGGTACCTGTACGGCTTTTTTATAAAGTTCTGCACGCACATTAATAGGGAGGGAGAAACGCAATGGAACTTGAAGAAAACAGAAAGAAACACATTCTCTGCTACGGAGATTCAAACACCTGGGGCTACATCCCGGGCGGCGACGGCGCCAGGCTGGCAGCCAACGCCCGCTGGCCCGGCGTGATGTCGAAGCTCCTCAGGACAAACTACCGCATCACCGAGGAAGGGTTGTGCGGACGGACGACGGTGCATGACGATCCGTTTTCGCCCGGCATCGAGATGAACGGGCTAAAGCTTATCGCCACCATCCTCGACAGCCACAAGCCGATAGACCTGGTCATCGTGTTCCTCGGCGTAAACGATCTGAAGTACCGCTTCTCGACCACGGCCACGGACGTGGCGAACGGCGTCGAGACCCTGGTGCGGGCGGCGGTGCGGCCCGATTTCGGCCCGGGCGGCCGGACGCCGCCGGACGTCCTCGTCATCACGCCGCCGTCTATTTGGGAGGTGGCGAACGCCTTCGGCCCGATTTTCAAGGGCGGCCGGGAAAAGTCCATCGAGGTCCGGGACGCCTTTACCCAGATGTCCAAGCGGACCGGCGTGCCGCTCCTCTATGCCGAAGACTTTGTCGCCTCCGACCCGACGGACGGCATCCACCTGTCCGAGGAAAGCCATGGCATTCTCGGCCAGGAGGTGGCGAAATGGGTTCTGGAATGGTTTGAAAGCCGCGGGAACTAAAGCAATTCAAGAAATTCTGTGAAAGAAGGATTTAGATGTGAGCGCGACCGGTAGCTAAGTTTCGCCCGGCGGTATGGGCGAACTCGAGCGTAAGGGCGATGGCGGAGATAAATCCGTACTCTCACGAAGTTTCGCAAATTGCCATAACGGGAGAACGCGGAGTCCTGTGACCCCGGTCAATATATACATGGTAGACAATCACGCCCGGCCACTCGCGAAGTGGCCGGGTGTTTTTTATAAATCGGGACTTTTCAAAGCCGAAGCCTCTGCTTATCATGAGAGCGGTCGGGAATTGGGCCGGGCGGAAAAGGGCAGAGTCCGGGACCGAAGGTTCCTGGCGGGATTGCCGCTAAATGAGTAAACAGTGCTGAACCGGCGACCGCCCCGGCGGCGGACGAGACCGCGCGACGAAGTGGAAGAAGGCGACGGACAGAGGATGGACAGAAAGAGGGCGGACAGGTTATATGCCGGCGCGTTGTCTCCGCGCTCCGGCGTCGGCGGGTAATGGCTATGGGGTGATTCGACGATAGAACTGAGTCGGACCGGGCGCGTCATTGTCCGGTAAATGAACCGGGTCGGATATCCCTTTCCCAACCGCTTGTACGGCCCCTACAACCAACAAGCGGTTTTGCACGATGGAAAGGCGGTACTTTGTGGATGGTATAGCAAAGTACCGGCGACGTCCGCCCGGTTCCCCTCATATGCGGGCATAACCGACCCGTCACCTCGCCTCGGCGAGATGGAATAGTTTGGTTTAACCGTGCACGCGGTATAGTGCACCTTCCCCAGTTACTCGTCGAGAACTGGTGGAGGCGTGGTGTATACCTATGCCGTTTTACACGGCACCCGGTGGGGTAAAGGCAGTTATACTGGCGCTACTGCGCGTGAGTAAACGTGTAAAAATGCGATAGACATTCAGTCCCGGTTTAGAGTCGCCGAGGCGCATGTCCGGAAATTCCGGGAGCGCGGGTGCGGCACAACGCGATCAGAACCTGCGTAGGCTATCCGACGCGACGAAGCCGCGCATGGTGCCGGCCGGAACGGGAAAGCCCGGGCGATCCCGGCCGGACGGTTGCAGCCGTTCACGGGTCGGCGACGTCGGACGGTTAGCGTCACCCGCCACCCGTTTTTCGCTGTAACGCGATGTTTCCTCCGGATTAACCCGCATGCTCAGACGCAGGGACAAATTGCCCTTCGCTAAACCTACATGATACGCGCCCAGCGGTCATTGTCAACTACTTTTTTAGGTGAAACCCTATCACCAGTGGAACTGCCATTATGATCGATAAAAAGGCCATATGCGGGCGTTTTTTCTTGTGTTACAGCGAGTATTCGCGTCGCGGGCTGGCGAAAATTCTAGGGGTGCGTCAACCGACGGTGACGGAATGGTCGAGTGGCGGCCGGGTGCCGTGGAATAAATTGAAATTCCTGTCTGACAGTCAAGGTGTGAGTTGGGACTGGTTGATAGACGGATGCGAGCCGAAGTTAAGCCGAAAAAAACCACGCATGCCGGATTCCACCCGCCCGGAATTCGATGTCGCCTCCATCAACCACCGGTTTTTCTCCCTCTTCCAGCCCCAGTCCCAAACAATAATTGCCCGGACCTTCGACATCGCGCCGGCGTCGGTGAATGAATGGATCAAGGACAAGAGCCGCGTGCCGTGGGATCGTCTCGACTATGCGGTGCGGCAGTTCGGCGTCAGGTGGGACTGGCTTCTGGACGGCGTTGTACCGAAGTACCGTGAGTCGAAGAGCGGCGGGCTTGGGGAAGCGTGAACAGAGAAACGGCAGGCCGGCCAGAACTGGTCATGCACGTCGCGAGTGGCTAGGGGGACCTGAATACCGGGGAATCCGGCATGCCGGATTCGATTCCGAAAACGCCGAATGTATTTCCGGCCCCAAAGGTCGCAACCCTGCATGTTTTCATTCTCGTGAAACTTCATTCATAGTTATAATGGCATCGGGGGCTGCGGGCGGGTTCACTGAGGCGTAAACAGTTTACCTAAGATATCTACCGCATATTTCGCCTTTGTCCATTTATTATTAGGTATATGGTTTAATAATTCTCAAGGTTAATACAATGGTTGACAGGCGGGCTGCCAGTAACCGGTTCTTGTCATGCTACGCGGGAATGCGAAGAAAGGATCTGGCCGCTCTTCTGCAGGTCCATCACGTCGTCATTACGCGCTGGGCCAAGGGCGCCAATGTTCCGTGGAACAAGCTGAAATTCTTGTCGGACAGCCAGGGCATAAGTTGGGACTGGCTTCTGGCGGGGACAGAGCCGATGCATTCCGGAAAAGTTCCGGTCAACCCTGAATCCAGCCATCCGCCGTTCGATATACCGGAAATCAACAGGCGCTTCGTTTCTCTTTTTACCGGTATGACCCAGGCGGATATTGCGCAGGCTTTGGAAATATCCCTCCCGACCGTGAACCAGTGGTGCCACGGCGTATGCCGTGTGCCATGGAAACAATTGGATTTTGCCGTCACCCATTTCGGCGTCCGCTGGGACTGGCTGATCGACGGCATTGAGCCGAAGCATATGGAAGACAAACGACAGAATAGTAAACATATTTCGTAGGCAGAGAAATTTCAATCAAACCTCAGCAGTTAAGAAGTGAGAAATTTCTATGATTGACAAGCGGGATGTCGCGGTCCGGTTCTTGTCGTGCTTTGGAGGTATTAGCCAAAGCGAATTGTCACGACGGTTGGGCGTTCATCATTCGACCGTTTTCAGGTGGTTGCGGGATGGCGCCATACCCTGGAGAAAATTGAAATACCTGTCCGATACCAAAGCAATTAGTTGGGATTGGCTGATCGACGGACTGGAACCGAAAAGTAGTTTTAAGTCGCCCATCGATCTCGAATGTAAAGAAACTGATTTCAACGATGCGGAAATCAATGAGCGGTTCCTCTCCCTATTCGCAGGTATGACGCAGAGTGAAATAGCCCGCGCGCTCGAAATTACTCCTCAAGCCGTCCACGAATGGGCGAAGGCGGTGCGGCGTGTTTCATGGAGCCATCTCGCTTTCGCGGTCACTCATTTCAATGTCCGCTGGGACTGGCTTATCGACGGCGTCGAGCCGAAGTACCGTTATCTGTAATAATTGTTTGTTCAACCCGGTCAATAACGATTTTCTTGTTCTTAATACTACCGCACTATTTCTCGTTGTCAAGAACTTTTTCACGTAAATGCCTACATTAAAATCGAAAGGTTTTTATGATCGACCGCCGGGCAATGAGCGAACGCTTTTTTCAGTGTTATCACGGTTTGACGCGAGTTGAGATGGCCGCGTTGTTTGGCGTCAAACATCCGTCGGTTGTTGAGTGGTACACGCGTGGCAGGGTTCCGTGGGAACGAGTGAAGTATCTTTCGGACAGCCAAGCCATTAGTTGGGACTGGCTCATTCTTGGTCGTACCCCGGCAGCAAGTCGAAAAAAGGCAAAGACGCCAAAGTCAACCAAACCGCAATTCGATACGGCTGGAATCAACGGGAGGTTTCTCTCGCTTTTTGAAATGCCATCCCAATCCGATATCGCGAGATTATTACGAGTCACTCCGAATGCGGTTCACGAATGAACTCGTCTGAAAAGCCGTATCCCGTGGAATAGATTGGATTTCGCTGTCACTCATTTTCAC
Source organism: Planctomycetaceae bacterium (assembly GCA_021201355.1). GTDB lineage: Bacteria > Planctomycetota > SZUA-567 > SZUA-567 > SZUA-567 > JAJBSZ01. The sequence goes on from JAJQFC010000228.1 coordinate 6,310, forward strand.
GTCCGTTGGGATTGGTTGATCGATGATATACAACCGAAGTTCCGTGAATAGCGGGCAACGCGGGAGAGGACGAATGGACAGCTGCGATACGTCCACGTGGGCCGCTCTCCAGGACCGGAGACTGGCCGAAGGGTTCACTTACACCGCCGACCGGACCGCCAAGGCATCGTAAGGTGCTATAAAACAATGGGTTAATGATTAAGAAAGGCGGACCGGAATGATCCGGGAGTTTCTCCGATTTTTTTATTCAAGTTCCGGCCGGAGCGACCGATTATGATTGTGAACAGATGCTTTGTCCCCCTGTGTCCGGAAAGGCCGCGTCACCATGCGTATCGGTTCGTCTCTCGCACCTTCGACCAACCCGTCCGAAAGGGCGCAATACCAGCAGCAGCTTCGCAAGCTGGAGCGTCGCCGCGAGGAACTCTTACGTAAACTCAATGCCGCCGCCAAGGGTGGCGGCATTGAGTTTACGTAAGAG
>JAJQFC010000223.1 GCA_021201355.1 Planctomycetaceae bacterium
GATAACTCATTAAACCACGCCGTCTGCTATGCCGTGAGATAGCCAAACATGAGAAAATCGTCATCCCCCGTACGGGGATGACGATTTCGTTTTTTTTAAGCATGACGTCAGTCCTGACGCCCTGCCGGCATCGCTTCCCCCGCCACCTGCAACCGCGTCATGGCCCGAAGAATCGCCAGCTTTGCCCGGTCGATGTCGATTTGCACCGACGCCGCGTCCGTCGACGTGACCGCGTCCAATTTCGCCCTGGCCCGTTCCAGCGACAGTCTCGCCCGTTCGACGTCGATTTCACCTCCAAGTTCGGCCGAGTCGGCCAGGATGACGAGGACATTCCCGTTCATATCCATGTATCCGCCGTGCACCGCCACCTCGACGGTATGGCCGTCAAGGCCGTGAATTTCCATCACTCCAACGGTCAGCGGCGCGATGGTCGGTTCGAATCCGGCGAATATTTCCAGGACGCCCGACACCGTCGATACCGTCACCGATTCCACCTGATCGTCAAACACCGACTTTCGCGGCGTAAGGACGCGGCAGATAAGCTTGCTTCTCGTTCCTTTTTCGCCTGCGGACATGGGGCTTTTCTCTCTTTCATAAAACGGATGGCGAACGCGGAGTAAAACCCCCGAAAACGCCCGTCCACCCCCTCCCGTTCGGGAGCCGGGACGGCGCGCGCCGGCGAGGCAGCGCCGGCATGCCCCGGTCCGGCTATAGCGCGGCAGCCGCCGGGTTTTCGGACGATGTTGTCGTTACCGCCCCGCTGATTCCAGCGTCCGCGCCTTTTCCCGCGCTTCTTCGAAATTCCCGACATACATGAACGCCTGTTCCGGCATATCGTTGGCGACGCCCTTCAGGATCTGGTCGAAGCCGTCCACCGTTTCCTCGATAGACACGTACCGTCCGCCCATGCCGGTAAACTGTTCGGCGACGTAGAACGGCTGGGAGAAGAACCGCTGAATCTTCCGCGCCTTCGCCACCGTTTCCTTATCCTCGTCCGACAGTTCGTCCATGCCAAGAATGGCGATGATGTCCTGGAGATCCTTGTATTTCTGCAGCACCTGTTTCACTTCCGTCGCCACCTGGTAATGCCGGTCGCCGACGATCCGGGGGTCGAGAATGGTCGACGAGCTGCCGAGCGGGTCCACCGCCGGATAAATTCCGAGGCTGGCGATTTGCCGGGACAGGGCGGTTATGGCGTCCAGGTGGGCGAAGGTGGTGGCCGGCGCCGGGTCAGTGTAGTCGTCCGCCGGCACGTAGACCGCCTGGATGGACGTGATGGAACCGCGTTTCGTCGAGGTGATCCGTTCCTGCAGCGACCCCATTTCCGTCGCCAGCGTCGGCTGGTAGCCGACCGCCGACGGCATGCGGCCGAGGAGGGCGGACACTTCCGAACCGGCCTGGACGAAGCGGAAGATGTTGTCAATAAAGATAAGGACGTCCATCCCTTCTTCGTCCCGGAAATACTCGGCGATGGACATGGCGGTGAGGGAGACGCGGAGCCGCGCCCCGGGCGGTTCGTTCATCTGGCCGTAGACGAGGGCAGTTTTCGACATGACGTCCGCCTCCATCATTTCAATCCAGAGATCGTTTCCTTCCCGGGTCCGTTCGCCGACGCCGGCCACCACCGACCGGCCGCCGTGCTCGGTGGCGATGGAACGGATAAGTTCCTTCATGATGACGGTCTTGCCGACGCCGGCGCCGCCGAAGAGGCCGACCTTGCCGCCCTTCGGAATGGGTTGGAGGAGGTCGACGACCTTAATGCCGGTCTCCAGGAGTTCGGTGGCGTTTTCCTGTTCGTCGAAGGTCGGCGCGTCCCGGTGGATGGGATAGAATTTTTTCGCGTTAAGGGGTCCGAGTTCGTCAATGGCTTCGCCGGTGACGTTCAGGATGCGGCCAAGCACTTCCGGCCCGACCGGCGCCATAATCGGCTGCCCCGTGTCCTGCACCGGCATGCCCCGGCGGAGGCCGTCCGTTGTCGACATGGCGACGCAGCGGACCGTGCTTTCGCCGACGTGTTGCGCCACTTCGATGGTGAGCGGCTGGCCGTCCCGGTCGATGACGAGGGCGTTGTTGATGGCGGGCAAATGGCCGACGTCGAACTCGACATCCACCACCGGTCCGGAGACTTGCTTAAGCGTGCCAAATGATTCGTCTACCTTGATCACCGGAAAATCTCCTTGAGAACGACCGCGTCACCCTTTCCACCCAAATTGACAAGCCGCCACCGTGACCGGGGCGGCTCCATAATTTCCTATGGTACCACGAATGAACGTCCGCGTCAAATAGGCGGGCAGCCGTTATTCGGCAAGATACACCCTGTTTCTTCCGCCGGCCTTCGCGGTGTACAGCGCCTCGTCCGCCCGGTCTATGAACTTCTGTATGCTTTCGCCCGGCTGGTACTGCGTGACGCCGAACGAACAGGTGACGGACAGCTTCAATCCGTCGTACTGTACCATCATTTGTTCGACGGCCCGGCGGATGCGGTCCGACACTTCGCCCGCCCCGTGCAGATCGGTGAAGGGGAGAATGAGGAGAAATTCCTCGCCGCCGTACCGGGCCGGGATGTCGACCCCGGCGCGGACGCCCGACTTCAGGATGACGGAAAATTCCCGAAGGACGGCGTCGCCGCACAGGTGGCCGTAACGATCGTTGAAGCGCTTAAAAAAGTCGATGTCCGCCATGGCGATGGACAACGGCTGGCAATGGCGGTCGGCCTGGCGGATGGCTTCCTCGAGGCGGTCGATGAGGTGGCGGCGGTTGTAGAGTTGGGTCAGGGGGTCCTGGATGGACAGGGTGTTCAACTTTTGGAGAAGCTGGGCGTTGTTGATGCTGGCGGCGATAAGGTCGGTGAAGAGGACGGACACCTCCGCGACCTTGTAATCCAGCTCCCGCTGGGCATCTCCGACGATTATGCCGCCAAGGAACCGCGATTCCGGACCGCGAACGCCGGTGACGGTCAGCCTAAGCGGCAGGATAAGCGCCTCCCGGCCCACCAGTTCCAGTCACTTCGGCGGGACGGACGCCGGGATGACGGTGCCGTTGTCCAGTTCAAGCAGGCGGTTTTCCTGGCTGTAGTTGGCGATGCAGGCTTCCTCCGGCCCGCGCAGGAGCGCGTCGAGGAACGCCTGGATGGCCGGATTGTCCACGTCGAGGGTGGCCGCGTCCGGCTGGACGGTGGAGGCGACGAGGTTGAACTGCCGATCCTCTTCGCCAATCAGGAAGAGGGTGGCGAAACGGCAGCCGTAATAGGCGGGGAGTTCCGTGGTGACGATATGGGCGATGGTGTCGACGTCGCTGGCGCTCAGCTTGTGGGCAAGCTTGACCGCCCCGGAAAAATAGGCGAGGTAGTCGCGGCTTTCATGGAATTCCCAACTGACGACCTTGGTGTCGCTTTCGAGCCGGCGGATGGTTTTATGCTGCTGAAGGGCAAGTTCGACCAGATCGTCGTGACTCATTGCCGCCAGGGTAATCGGGTTAAGGATGTGATCGGTCTCGCTTCGGCGTTCGTCCCCGTCGCCGCCCGGAGACACGGCGTGATCGGCACTCAGGGCCGGCACATCCTTAAAAATATCCATATCCTCGTCGGACATTGTCGCTGCACTTTCCATTGCAGACGGCGGCGCGGTGCGCCAGACCGGGACGCCGTTTGCGTTTGAACAGAATCCCCGCGCCAAGCCGTCCCCGCATCGCGTTTCTTGCTGCGGACCGGTTTACCCGCCACGCGGCCGCTGCCGCGGTCATGGCCGCGGACGCGTCGTAGCGAACGGGGCCGGGCGCATAGCGGAGCGGCAAAAACGGCCCGGAATGCGGGTAATCAGGTACTCCTTCGTAAAGGCCGCCTCACGAGTAACGGCCGTATCGAACGATACCGGAAAAAGGGCGATGCCAACAACGAACGCCCCGGTCCCGGCAGAGTGTAGGGATTTGGATAATACGGATCAAAATCGGCTGAACGATGCGGGCCCTACGGCTAGGCCGGAGAATGAAGGCCCGCATGCACACACAGGTGGTGGCAGATTAGGGCCGAACCGCCGCCGTCGCCGGATTCCCGCGCGGAGACGACTGCGGAAAGGCGACGATGAACCGGTGAACGTCGCGGTGTCGGTAGACCCCGGCTCGGTGTACGCCGGCCGTCTTATAATTCCTCGCCCAGCATCAGATCCTCGACGGTTTCGCGGCGGCGAAGCACCTTGACCGTGTCGCCGTCCACCAGCACTTCCGCCGGTCGCGGCCGCGAATTGTACTGGCTGCTCATGGCGAACCCGTAGGCGCCGGCCGAGAAAATGGCCAGATTCTGCCCCCGGTTGACCAGCGGCAGCCGCCGGCCTTTGGCGAAGGCGTCCGACGATTCGCAGATTGGCCCGACCACATCGGTGAGGATAAGCCCGTCCGGCTGCATTTCCCGGCCGCCGCCGGCGGCGGCGTCCGCCGCTTCCCTGGCGATGTATTCCGGTGCGTCGGCCGCGCCGAAGAGATGCGACGGCGGCGTCCGGTTCGACTTCGTCGGCCAGATGAAGTGGTACGAGTCGTACATCGCCGGGCGGATGAGATCGTTCATGCCGGCGTCGATGATGGTGAAATGCTTGGTGCCGTTGTCCTTCAGGTAACGAACCTGGCTGACAAGTATGGCTGAATTGCCGGCGATGGAGCGGCCGGGTTCGAGAATCAGTTTACAGCCGGTCTTTTTCACAAACGGCAGGACCGCGTCGGCATATTCCTGGAACGACGGGACCGTCTCGTCCCGGTAGAGGAGGCCGAAGCCGCCGCCGATGTCCAGGTATTCGAGTTGCGACCGGGGGCTCCGGTGATCGCGGATAAAGTCGGCCAGCTTGTTCAGGGCTTCCGTGTACGGCCCGGTGGAGTTGACCGGACTGCCAAGGTGGATGTCGACGCCGAGAAGGCGGATGTTCGGGGACAGGGCGATATTCTTGATAATTCTGGATGCCGTCATCAGGTCGATGCCGAACTTGTTTTCCTTCTTCCCCGTGGTGGTCTTGGCGTTGGTGCGGGCGTCGACGTCCGGGTTCAGGCGGAGGGCGACGGGAGCGACCGTGCCCATCTCGGCGGCGATATTCTGGATGTTGTCGAGTTCGGCTTCCGACTCGACGTTCAGCATGAGGATGTCGTTGTCGAGAGCGTCGCGGATTTCGTCGTCCGATTTGGCAACGCCGGCGAATACGACCTTACGGGGGTCGCCGCCGGCCCTGAGGACCCGGGCCAGTTCGCCGCCGGACACGATGTCGAAGCCGGAACCGGCTTCCTGGAGGATCTTTAATATGCCGATGTTCGAGCAGGATTTGACCGAGAAGGCGATGACCGGCGCCGCTTCGGCAAACGCCTTCCGAATCGACTCGAAACGGCCGAGAAGCGCCGCTTTCGAGTATATGTATAACGGTGTTCCGTATTCTGCGGCCAGTGCGTCGACCGCCATTCCCTCGCAGAGCAACTGCCCCGATTCGTACCTGAATTGTTCCATCATGGTATTCGTCCTTTCGGGCGATCTGGGTATTGCATAGACGTCTTGCGAGCGGAATGGTCGGGAACCGTCACCCGTATCGGCAACACAGCCTATTACAATTACTGGTCGGGGCGGTTACGCCCCGTACACATCTTCGGGATTAAAAACCTTCACGCCGTCCTCGACCAGGCCGTCGTCCGTCACTTTGAAATAAAAACAGGAACGCATGCCGGTATGACAGGCCGCGCCGCCGTTCTGCTTGATCTTGATGAGGACACAATCCTTGTCGCAGTCGAGGCGAATTTCCTTTATTTCCTGGGTATTGCCGCTGGATTCGCCCTTTACCCAATACTTCTGTCGGCTCCGTGACCAATACGACGCCAATTTTTTCGAAATTGTGTCCTTGAGCGATTCCCGGTTCATGTATGCGACCATAAGGACTTCGCCGGTTTCCGCATCCTGTGCTACGCACGGTATCAAGCCGTTTTCATCATACTTCAAGCCGTCGACAAAGGACAGGTCCATGCTTTCTCCTTGGGACAGGGAACATACCGGGTGGTCGGACTGCGGCGTCCGCCGATCCGGCAGTCAAACAAAACACAGTCCCGCGTCTTCACGCGGGCCAGGGTGTTTGGGCCATTGGGACGCGGACCACGGGGATGGTCCGTCGGTTCCGCATGATAGTGCATAGGTTCATTGAAAGCAACGACTTTTTTTACGTATAGCCGCTGTTTCGAGCCTGGTTGGCTACAGTACGGCTACGGCGATTATTCACGTAAACCAGAACCATCAACTCAAATAAACATCGTTCAGGTGAGTTTTCCCGAACGCCGGCAAATGTTCGAAAAGGGAGAACGACGACTCGGCCATGATAAAAAAATTACACGTTCCGGCTTTTTCCAATCAACCAGGACCGGAACGCCTGAAGGGCCCGACCGCGATGGCTGACCGCGTTTTTCGCTTCCGCCCCGGCCTCGGCGAACGTGACGCCAAGGTCGTCGGAGAGGAACAGCGGATCGTAGCCAAAGCCGTTGGTGCCGCGTGCCGCCGGAAGGATTAATCCGGAAGCCGCCCCTTTGAAACACACTGTCTCCTCCCCCGGAACCGCCAGGGCGAGGACGGTGACAAACCGCGCCGTCCGCTTCTCCGGCGGAACCGGCGCCAGCCGATCAAGGAAGAGGCGGTTATTGGCGACGTCGTCGGCGTCGTCGACCTCAATCCCGAAGCGGCAAAGAAGCAGGTCGA
>JAJQFC010000010.1 GCA_021201355.1 Planctomycetaceae bacterium
TCATTGAGGCGATATCGTCAACCGATCTGGAAAACGGCATGACGCCGCCGCCGCTCCCCCGTAACCCGAATCCGGTCCTGAAGGACATCCACGACGTTGTCGAAAACATCAGCGCCAAGAACTACCAGGAATCCTACCACGACGCCATACAAGCCCGGCAGGACGCCCTGACCCTCTTCAATCACGGCAACCTCACCCTGGAGGAACGGGCAGGGGTGGAGACGCGGTTCCGCCTCGCCTGTCAGAAGATCCTCCAGCTCGTCCGCAAGCTCGACTACGTGCCGGACGACCTGGCCGGCCTCGAGTCGATGCTGGCGACAACCTATTTTTGCAACTATTCCGTCTTCCAGTCGATTCCCGACCATTGGGCGATTCGGCAACTGTTTCCGGTTATGCCCCTTCACCGCCTCAGCGAAAAGCCGACCGCCTTCGGCGTCCTCGCCGACATCACCTGCGATTCGGACGGCGTGATGGATCAGTTCGTCGATCTGCGTGACGTCAGACATACACTCCCGCTCCATCCCTTGCGGAAAAACGAGCCGTACTACATCGGCATCTTCCTCGTCGGCGCCTACCAGGAAATCCTTGGCGACCTCCACAACCTGTTCGGGGATACGACGGTGGTTCATGTCTCGTCGAATGATAAGGGCTATATTATCGACAAGACAATTGGCGGCGACACGGTTATGGAAGTCCTGGCCTATGTCCAGTTCACCCGTGACGGCATTAATGCGAGAATGCGAGAACGTATCGAGACCGCCTTGCAAAACGGCAATCTCACCCTGGAACAGTCCGCTTCGGTGACCCGCCATTTCGAACGCATGCTCGATTCGGACACCTATCTCAGTATGGGGTAGCCATAACAAGCCAATATCTTCTCAAACGCGCGCCTTCCGGCAGGCAATGGGACAACTGATCGAATTGTCTAAGGAATTCCGTCGCGAATGACGTGACGGAATACCGTTCGGTCAGCGAATTCGCCGTTTGTTTGATCTGCATAACCGACATCAATTGAATATGTTAGCGGTTGTGATGGTTGCGGTTAGCATTGGATATTAAAAAATTCATTGGCAATGCCTCCATTTTGTGATAAATTTCCTTAATACGATCACAAGGACATGTCAAGAACGTAACTATTCTTGAAGCGATAGTTGCGAAGGTAAGGTAAACCATGCGTAGTGAACCCAAGCGGCAGTTCCCGAATCCGAGTATTCGCCGCCTGCCGTCATATCTCCGGCTTCTCCGTCAGCTCCGGGTTGAAGGAGCGCAGAAGATTTCATGCACCCGTATATCCAGGGAACTGGATCTCGATTCAACCCAGGTCCGGAAGGATCTCGCCCTTACCGGCATCACCGGCCGGCCGCGAATCGGCTATGAACTGACGCCGCTTATTGATGCGATTGAAAATTTTCTCGGCTGGAACAAGGTCTCCGACGCCTTTCTGGTCGGATCCGGCAGCCTTGGTCACGCCCTCATCGGCTATGAAAATTTCCGTAACTGCGGCCTCAATATCGCCGCCGCCTTCGACATCTGCGAAGCGAAGATCGGCCGGGAAATCTACGGGCGGAAAATTTACCACCTGCGGGACATGCCCGCCCTCGCCAAGGAAATGAACGTCGTCACCGGCATCCTCACCGTTCCCGCCCACGCCGCCCAGGCCGCCGCCAACGTCATGGTCGACAGCGGGATAATCGGCATCTGGAACTTCGCTCCGGTCAAACTGGACGTGCCGGAAAAGGTCCTGGTGGAAAATGTCGAACTGGTCAGCAGCCTGGCCGTCCTGTCCGTGACGATGAACGGGTTATCGAAATAACGGCGCCGGCCGAACCCGGTTTTTGCCTGCCCGGCGTTTCGGGTTAAAAAAAGTCCTTGCGTGAGGTATATCTATCCTGTATACAGGATAGAGGCACCCGGGCCTGAACAATCCCGGTTCCTACCGTCTCTATCTACTGTGTTTCCTCAGTGATTTCCACGATGCAGCCTTTGCATCATCTCTAAGGATGGATGGCCATGACATTGGTACCACGTTCGCACACGACCCGCATGTACGCGCGCGAAGATGATTTAACCGATGAACTGTTCAATAAAATTTGTAAATACATTTACGAAAAAGCGCGTATCAACCTCGGCAAGAACAAGATGGAACTGGTCAGGGCCCGGTTCGGCAAGGTGATTCGCCAGCGCAATATGTCCGGGTTCAAGGAATATTTCGCCTGGATGCAGTCCGACACCACCGGCGAAGCCCTCCGCGAGGTGATGAATGCCATCTCCACCAACCTGACGTCGTTCTTTCGCGAGAACGAACATTTCCAATTTCTCCAGTCGGTCCTCATTCCGAAGCTCGAACAGTCGGGGAACAGGACGGGCGGGAAAATCCGCCTGCGCGGCTGGTCGGCCGGCTGTTCCACCGGCGAAGAAGTCTACACCATGGCCATGACCATCTCCGAATCGGTCAACCGGATGGAGGAGTGGGACGTCAAACTCCTCGCCACCGACATCGATACCGAGGTCGTCGCCCACGGCCAGCGCGGCGTCTACCTGAAGGACAGGGTCAACGGCATACCGCCGGCCCTTGTCAAAAAATACCTGAACAGCGTCACCGACGAAAAAGGCAAACCGGCCTACCAGATGCGGCCGGAACTGCGGAAAATGATTACCTTCCGGCACCTTAACCTGTTTTCCGAGTGGCCGTTCCGGAACAAGTTCAATTTCATCTTCTGCCGGAACGTCATGATTTATTTCGACCGCCCGACCCAGGAAGCCCTTATCAACCGGTACTACGACAACCTCGCCGCCGGCGGTTATCTGTTCATCGGGCATTCCGAAAGCCTGAGCGGCGTCAACCACCGGTTCGAATATGTCAAGCCGACCATTTACATGCGTAAGCATTAGGTTGGTAAACAACATAATAAAAGTACGGCCGCTACCACTCGGGAAGCGGCCGTAATCTTTCGTATAAAGCTGTTTACAACAAAAATTTTTGTTGCAATCCTGAGATCCGCGTTTATGATTCTTCGCATCAATTCCACCAAATCCGAATAATTCATCCAGCCCACCGAATTTGCATGAGTGGCGGCGTCTTTCGAAAAGGAGGGTATATGCCGAATTATATGTACTTTTTCATCGCGGTGGTCGCCCTGATCCTCGGGTTTGCCCTGTACAGCCGGGTGGTCGAAAAGTTCTTCGGAGCTGACGAAAACCACGACATGCCGTGCGAACGGCTGGCGGACGGCGTCGATTACATCAAGATGCCCGGGTGGAAAATTTTCCTCATTCAACTCCTGAATATCGCCGGCGTCGGCCCGGTGTTCGGTCCCATCATGGGCGCCCTGTACGGTCCGACGGCTCTCTTGTGGATCGTGCTTGGCTCGATTTTCGCCGGCGGCGTCCATGATTATTTCTCCGGTATGCTATCAAGCCGCTACCACGGGAAGTCCACGCCGGACGTGGTCGGGTACACCCTTGGCAATATTTTCAAACAGATAATGCGAGTTTTCGCCGTTGTTCTCCTGGTGTTGGTCGGCACCGTGTTTGTCGCCGCGCCCGCCGGTCTCCTTTCCGGTCTGACCGGTTGGAACGGCGCCATCTGGGTGGTCATCATTTTCGCCTATTACTTCCTCGCCACCATCCTCCCCATCGACGTCATCATCGGTCGCCTGTACCCCTTGTTCGCCGTCGTCCTCATCATTATGGCGGTGGGCGTCGCCGGCGGACTCATTGCCAAAGGCTACGAATTCTATAGCTGGGCCGAATGGACCAATCAGCACCCGCAGGGCCTGCCGATTTGGCCTCTCCTTTTCGTCACCATCGCCTGCGGCGCGCTGTCCGGCTTCCACGCCACCCAGTCGCCGATGATGGCCCGCTGCATGGCGAACGAGCGCCAGGGCCGGAGCATCTTCTACGGCGCGATGATCGCCGAAGGCATTATTGCTCTTATCTGGGCGACCGCCGGCATGACCTTCTACGAAAGCCCGGAAGCTCTTATGGCCGCCGGCAACCCGGGGCAGGTGGTCAATCAGGTCTGCACGACACTTCTCGGCCCGGTCGGCGGCGTCCTCGCCATTCTTGGCGTGGTGGTTCTTCCCGTCACCTCCGGCGACACGGCGTTTCGGGCCGCCCGGCTCACCATTTCCGACATGTTCGGGTTTGGTCAAAAAGCCATCGCCAGCCGCCTGTCCATCGCCATTCCCATCTTCGCCATCGGTATCGCCCTGACTTTCGTTGATTTCAACATCATCTGGCGTTATTTCGGCTGGTCGAACCAGACCCTCGCTACCATCGTTCTCTGGACCGCCGCCGCCTATCTGGTCAAGCGGCATTCCTTCCATTGGATAGCCAGTCTGCCCGCCACCATCATGACGGCGGTTGTTATCAGTTACATTTGCATGGAACGTATCGGTTTGAACCTGCCGCATATGGTGTCGAACATTATCGGCCTCGTCGTCGCGGTCGCCGCTCTCGGGTATTTCCTTTCCCGGAAGGCCTGGTTCGACGCCAACGTGCCGCTGGAACTGCCATACGGCGCGGCCGGCAAATAGCTGGCGGAGGACGCCGCCCAAGGGTACACCTGTGGGACGTAACGACATAACCGTTCGTTTAGCGGGATTTTTGTGATTGCGTTCGGCCATTCGCTTTGGTATACTATGAGGCAAGTAAAGCCTTTAGTCTTATGCAATCCCATATTGCCTTAAGAATCGCGTCATAGACAAGGAGACATGATGAGCGCAGCGGAAACCACAACGACCCGTGGCGGCAAGTACCTCACCTTCGTGCTCAACAACGAGCAATACGGTTTAGAAATCCTCAAGGTCAAGGAAATCCTCAGTCTCCTTCCCATCACCCCGATGCCGCAGGCGCCCCATTTCGTCAAGGGGGTTATCAATCTTTGCGGCAAGGTCATTCCGGTCATTGACACCAGGCTGAAATTCGGCATGGAAGAGATCGAGCACACGTCCGAGACCTGCATCATCGTCGTCGACGTCAGCGGCACCTGGATGGGCATGATTGTCGACACGGTCAAGGAAGTCATGGACATCCGTGACGACCAGATCGAAGACCCGCCGCGTTTTGGTTCGGGTTCGGACCACGAGTCCATCCGCGGCCTCGGCAAGGTCGGCGATCAGGTCAAGATCCTTCTTAACATCGACCGGGTCATGGCCGACATGAACGTCACCGCCATGCCGTCGTTCGACCTCTAATACGAAAAAACCCCGCTGTCGAGCCGGGTCATTCCGGGGAAGCGACCGGGAGAGGTTTTGTATGGCCCGCGTCCACTTGGTGGGCGCGGGTTTGTTTGTGAATGGGTCATTTTTCGTGTGGGGGTTTTATGGGTATTTTTGTGTACACCGCGTCCCGCACCTTTCTTCGCGTGGCCTTTTTCATCGGCGGCGGACTTGAGGTCCACGGCAAGGAAAACACGCCGCCCACCGGGCCTCTTATCGTCGCCTGCAATCACGCGTCCCACCTCGACCCGATGATCCTTGGCGCCGCGTTCGACCGGCCGCTCCATTTTATGGCCAGGCGGACCCTCTTCGACGTGCCCGGTTTTTCCTGGCTGATACGGCAGAATTTCGCCTTTCCGTTGGACAGGGACGGCGATTCCCGCGACGCCCTCCGCGCTTTCGGCGACCGGTTGCAGCAGGGGAACGCCGTTGTCATGTTCCCGGAAGGCACCCGTACCCACACCGGCTCTCTCCAGGAAATGAAACCGGGCGTCGGCATGTTGGCGGTCCGGAACCTGACGCCGGTTCTTCCGGTGTATATCTGGGGCAGTTTTCAAAGCTGGTCCCGGAGCCGAAGCTTTCCCCGTCCGCACCATTTGAAAGTGCTTATCGACCCGCCGATAGTGCCGAGCGGCGATAAGGCGCTCCGGAAGGCGGAACAGGCTCGTATCACCGAGGAAACCGGCGCTGCCCTGGCCAGAATGGAAAAAGCCGCTTGGGCCGGGGAGAAAGACCCGCCGCCGGCGCTTCTCGAAAAATGGCACATTGAAGAACGTTCGTCCGTAACAACGGAATCCGAACAATCCGCAGCGGAGACAGCCGGGGAGGCGTCATGACGATTCAGGATCTTTTCAAATGGATGGGCACGGTCGGCGCATCCGACCTCCACCTCAAGCACGGCCGGCCGCCCATTGTTCGGATAGACGGCGAACTGCGGCCGTTTGAACTGCCGAAAATCACCGGCGCCTATATTGAGACGCTCCTCACCCCGATAATGTCCAGCCAGTCCCTGCGGCAGTTCGCGGAAACGAACGAGGCCGATTTTTCCTATTACCTCGAAGGCGAGGCCCGGTTCCGCGTCAACATGTTTCGCCAGCGCGGCGAACCCGGAGCGGTCATGCGCCGCATTCCCCTCGAGGTGCCGACGGCGGAAAAGCTCGGCCTCCCGGCCAGCATCAACAAATTGGCCGATCAGGAGAACGGGCTTATCCTCGTCACCGGCTCCACCGGTTCCGGCAAGACCACGACTCTTGCCGCCATGATTGAACACATCAACATGACGCGACCCGACCACATCATGACGATTGGAGACTCGATAGAATTCGGCTACGAGGACAAACGGGCCGCCATCAACCATCGGGAACTCGGCATCGACAGGGACAGCCTCGACGCCG
>JAJQFC010000359.1 GCA_021201355.1 Planctomycetaceae bacterium
GATAACTCATTAAACCACGCCGTCTGCTATGCCGTGAGATAGCCAAACATGAGAGAAAAGGCCTCCGCCTATGCGGGGGCCTTTTCCGGATTCATATCGCCGCCCGAGCGGCGTGGCAGTAAATTGGGAGGGAGAATAAGGCGGCAGACCAGAGTAGAGCGACCCGTCCGTAGATCCCCGTCCATGGAGGCAAATTCCTTTTCGCCTGCTCCGCTTTCGCCTCCTTGCCCGGTGCGGATTCTAAGACCGGTTACCGCTGTTACGTAATGGCTGTGCCAACCTCGCCTGGCTATCTCCCTCCTCTCGAAAAACTCCGTTCAGGCAGAGCCTGTTATTTTTCCACTATACCGTGCGCGGCGACCATCGCCTTTTTTGCCAGCTATCCACTGTTCAGGGAAAACCTCGATAGGGGCGGTGCGCCACCGGATGCTGTTCGGTTTTTGGTTTCGCTTTTTCAACCTTTTTCTATTTTTTACCTTTTTCTTTCTTCTTATTACAATTATGTTTTCGGCGGCGGGGAAGGAAACTTGAGAATTATTTTTCACTTTTTTCCGACGGCGATTCGCCATTTGCCACAACCGGCTTCGGACTTATCGGACTGGCGGGAAAGTACGCGTTGACGAAAAAACCTCCCGGCAGGGGAGGTTTTTTTGAGGTGATATGGAGGATTATCGGTCCTTAGCCATAAATGACGATGGCTTCCGGCCGTTTGATCCGTGGTACCAGCGTTTCCATCACCCGGAAGACATGGTCGAGCTTTTCATTGCCCATGTAAGCGGTGATCATGTCCTGTCCGATAACGAGGTCGATGTACTGCGGTTCGGTGTAGAGCAAAATGGCGCTGTTTTTCTTCAGCCGCGAACTCCGGAACAGCTTTCCGACCAGGCTCCGCACCCGGTCCACCTCCATGATGCCGGTGCCGTGCTGGATGCGGTGTAGTTTGGCGTAGAGATCGGTGGAGACGAAGAGGGCCCGCGATCCGGACGATCCGTTGTCTATCAGGGTCTCCAGGCCTTTGGCCAGATCCATCACCGGGTTTTCGTCGACCGACCAGTCGGAGATGTCCATCCTGGTCGTGCCGGGCGCCGTGAGGATGCCGTCGATGCCCTGGTCCGGCAGACCGTGGAAAATGATGTCGTCCTCCCGGCGGGCGGCGAGGATGGCGGCTTCGCGGGCGGCCTGCACGCCGGTGCCGGCCGGGTTGTCGATGTCACGCCAGGAGACCATAAAGTCGGAGTAAACCGTGGTCAGGCGGAGGAAATCGCGGCGGTCGATTTGGACCGGGGTGGCGTCGTCCCTCGCCCAGAAGTCGGCGGCGGCCTTGTCGGCCCGCTCCATGACGTCCCGGTGGACCGTTTCGGCCTGGGCGCCAACCACCCGGACGTCGAGGAAGCGGCGGCCGACCAGGGTCCGGCTCGCCTCCGTCACCACCGCCTCGTCTATTTTTTGCCACTGGTCTTCGGTCAGCGGCGCACCGTCTCGCATGAGATATCGCATGGCATGTTCCTTCCATTCTAAACGGGATGACGGCTATTCCTTCAGGCTGCCGATGGTGGCGCTCCGGTCCTGGACGGTGGCGTTCGGCCGGATGCCGAGGGATTCCATCATCTCCGCCACTTCGTCGGCGCCGGAGGCGAGGTGTTCGGCCTCGGTGGCGTCGAGGTACTTGAGGAGGGTGTACAGTTCGCCGACATGGGCCCTCTCTTCGTCCCGAATGTCAGCGAGAACGGCCTTGACGAGGGGGTCGTCGGCGGCGTTCGCGTGGGCGTCGTAGAGGAAAATCGCCTCGATTTCCCCGACGATGTCGGTGCGGATGGCCTGGACCAGGTTATACTTGGTGAGTTTTTTGTCACCCAGGTTGGCGGCAAAGGGATCTGGCATGTTGGGCATGATTCCGACCTTTCTTTTTCCGATTTGAAAATCCAGGACACTCCCCACAAAACCCTCATTCCTGGAATACACTGCGATATGATGGTACGTCCCACTCGCCCTGACGGCTGTGCGTAACGTGAAACACGGGCGAAATAACGCATGGTACTGATAGCTGTCGCGTTTTTTAGCAGAACATACGTGTAAAACCGGCGTCGCTGTCGAATGTTCGGTCGGTTTGCCGGAACCGTTACGTATAGTATACCGTATGGTCTATGGTACCACGCCAAATCCGACCGGACATTTTGAAACAGTGACGACGGGAAATACTGGGGCATCCCTGTCCCGGGAACGGCGGTGAGGGGCTTGTCCATGTCTCGTGTTTGGCTACTTTGTAGATTAACTAATTATAATTTTAGCATTAATATCTGATACGAGCGTTCGCCGACTTGGCGCGGCGGGGGGTGTTGTTCCGAGAACGGCTTGCAAAAATGGAAACTTGAATTACAGTATAGGAGGGTCAGGTACGCGGTTTACAATGACAGTCGGGAATCCGACCAGCCGATTCTGGAGAGTGGATGTTATCCAGGTATACCCGTAAACCATCCGTCCGCTCCCGCGTCTGGCGGGATTCCGCCGCTTCGCCCGAAAACGACAGGCAGGAACCGTCGTTTTTCATGAGCCTGTCCCATAAGGCGGCGCTCTATTCGGTCGGACTGGTGCTGACCGTTCTTCTCATTCTCGGGCTGTTCAGTTATATGGAAAACCGGCGGCAGACGCTGGATTCGGCTTCGGCCGGGGCTTTTTCCGTCGCCCGGGCCGTCGCTGTCGGCATCGACGGCGACGCCATGGCCCGGGAACTCGAGTCCGAGGAAAAGACGGAAAACTGGCAGGCTGTCAAACGCGATCTGGAAAAGGTTCAGGAAAACACCCGCCTGAGCGCCCTCTATATCGTCGGCCTGCCGGAAGACGGGTTCCACCGGCTTTACGTCGCCGCGTTTCATGATCGGCCGGTCGGAT
This sequence comes from Planctomycetaceae bacterium, assembly GCA_021201355.1. Classification (GTDB taxonomy): domain Bacteria; phylum Planctomycetota; class SZUA-567; order SZUA-567; family SZUA-567; genus JAJBSZ01. The sequence goes on from JAJQFC010000359.1 coordinate 2,890, forward strand.
ACCGCCGGGAAACGGCGCTCCTCCCGAATGCGCTCATGCGCACCCTCGACACCGGCCTGGTGCTCCGGTCCCGCGTCCTGACGGTGGCGAACGACGACGGCGACGGCACCAGCGGCAAGTTCATCTCCGCCTTCGCGCCGGTCCGGGACACCGCCGGGACGGTGGTCGGCGCGGTGGCGGCGGTGGTGGACGCCACAGCCGCCCTGGCCCAGGCCGACGCCTTCGGCGGCAAGCTCCTCCTCCTGACTATTTCCCTCGTCCTCCTGAGCGGGTTGTTCGTGTTCTGGCTCAGCCGCCGGACCGTCGGCGTGCCGCTCCTCGCCCTGACGGACGCCACCCGCATGCTGGCGGACGGCACGCCGGACATCCCGGCAGTGCCGACGGACAACAACGAACTCGGGCTCCTGGCGGAAAACATCCGCCGCGTCGCCCTCGCCGTCAACACCCTGGTGCGGGGAGTGGACAAGTTGTCGTCCCGCACCTTCAACGACGCCGACGACCATGCCCGCCGCGCTCTCCCGGGAAACTACCTGAAAGTCGCCGAAGGCGTCCACAAAGCCATCGCCATCATGGACAACTTTGATTCGACCGTCTACATCGTCGACCCGAAGACCTATCAGTTCCTCTATTTCAACCGGCGCATGGAACACGTCAACGCCCTGACGCCGGACCAGTTGGAGAGCGTCCGGTGCTACCAGGTCATCGGCGACCGCGGGGACGCGCCGTGCGCCATGTGCCCGCTGCCGAAGCTTTTCAACAGCCGGTCGAACACCCAATATCCATTCCACGATTTCGAATATTTCAACATCCACACGCGGAACTGGTTTTCGGTGCGGGCCAGCCTTATCCGCTGGTTCGACGGGCGCCTCGTCCTGTTCTGCGTGGCCCGGGACATCGGCGAGGCGAAAAAGGCGGAGGAGAAACAGCGGGAGCAGGAGCGGCTCCTCGAGGACGCGGTCCGGGCCGCGAACGAAGCGAACCGCCTCAAATCCACCTTCCTCGCCACCATGAGCCATGAACTCCGGACGCCGATGAACGGCATCATCGGCTTCTCCGAACTGGCGGTGAACGATCCGGACACGCCGCCGAACATCCGGGATTACCTCGGGAAAATCCATGAAAGCGCCCTCGAACTGTTGGAACTCATCAACAACATCCTGGACATCTCCCGGCTGGAAAGCGGCGACATCGAGGCGGCGGACGTCCCGTTCACCGTCCGGGACATCTTCGACGAGCTGAACGCGGCCTACCGGCCCCGGGCCAGCGAGAAGGGTTTGGAACTGTTTTTCTACGCCGAATCGTTTTCCATCGGCACCCTTCGGGGCGACACGGACAAGCTCCGCCAGGTGCTCCGCATTCTCCTCGACAACGCGGTCAAGTTCACCAAGGAGGGCCTGGTCAAGGTGGTCTGTTCCGTCACCGGCACGGACGACGACGGGATAACCCTCCGGTTCGAGGTGTCCGACTCCGGCATCGGCATCGCCGCCGAAAAGCTCGACCACATCTGGGGCGCATTCGCCCAGGCCGAAGCCGGCGCCACCCGGCAGTTCGGCGGCGCCGGCCTCGGCCTCGCCATAGCAAAAGGGTTTGTCGAAAAGATGGGCGGCGCCCTCGGCCTTGTCTCGACCCCGGGCATCGGCAGCAAGTTCTCGTTCAGCCTCCGCTTTGCCGTCGAGAAAAAGGCGGACGAGGCCGAGGCCGCCCAGCCGTCGACCGGCGATTCGGTCCGGCTTCGCCGCATCGCCCAGGAACGGCCGGTCGGCGCCATTCCCCGCTTCGCCGGGGAGGTGCTTGTCTGCGAGGACAACCGCCTCAACCAGGAGGTCGTCCTCGAGCACCTGTCCCGGGTCGGGGTGCGGGCGGTATTCGTCTCGGACGGCGAGCAGGGCGTCCTGATGGCGCAGCGGCGGATGGAGGAAGGGCGGCCGTTCGACCTTATCTTTATGGATGTCCACATGCCCCGGATGGGCGGCATCGAGGCGGCGCGGCGGTTGAAGGAACTGGGGAACACGGCGCCCATTATCGCCTTTACCGCCAACGTCATGGCCCGGGATCGGGAGAATTACACCCGGTTCGGTATGGTCGACATCCTGAACAAGCCGTTCATGGCGCGGGAATTGTGGGACTGCCTCGACCGCCACCTGACCCGGGTGGAAGACCTCCCGCCCGACGCGGACGCGAACGCGGGCCGGGCCGACGCGGTTCCGGGCGACCTGCCGGGCGGCGACATCCTCGACCACCGGACCGGCCTCGAAAACGCCGCCGGGAACGCCCGGTTGCACCGCCGCCTCCTCCGGAACTTCTACCTCGACCACCGGAACCACATGGAGGAACTGTCGGCGGCGCTGGCCAATAACAACCGGCCGCTCGCCTACCGGCTCGTCCATACCCTGAAAAGTACGAGCGCCCTCATCGGCGCCGCCACCCTCTCCCGCACCGCCGCCCAGATCGAACGGACCCTGGCGGACGGCGACGGGGACGTCGTCGACACGACGCTCCGGGATCTCGGGAGCGACCTCCGGGTCGTCCTCCGGGTGCTGGAGCCGCTTGTCGCCGGGGGCGACACGCAGGCCGGGAAGGGCGAAGCGGTCAATGAAAGCGCGGTGGAACTCCTGCTCGCCCGGCTCCGGCCGCTCCTCGCCTCGGGGAATCCGGAGTGCCTGGCGATGAAGGACGAACTGGAGCGGGAACTGGCCTCGGCGCCGCACGGCAGGGAATTACTGGAACATATCGACAACTATGATTTCGAACTGGCCCTCACCGCCGTCGACGCCATCCAGGCGTGGCTGCGGGACGGATCGGAAGGAGGGGCGGAATGAACGTCGCAGCGGAACGGTTCAACATTCTCATCGTCGACGACGAACGGTCGAACATCGACGTCCTCATGCACATCCTGAAACCGGAATACGGCATGCGCGTCGCCAAGACCGGCGCCGCCGCCATCAAGGTGGCGACGGAGACGCAGCCGGAACTCATCCTCCTCGACGTCCTCCTTCCCGACATGAACGGCTTCGAAGTCCTGTCCGCCCTGAAGGAATCGGACGCCACCCGGCATATTCCGGTCATCTTCGTCACCGGCCTGGCCCGGGTCGAGGACGAAGAGCGCGGCTTCAAGGCCGGGGCGGTCGACTATATCGTCAAGCCGTTCAACAACTCCATCGTCAAAGCCCGGGTCAGGACGTATCTCCAGATCGTCAAGCAAATCCGCACGATCGAGCGTCTTGGCCTTATCGACCCGCTGACGGATATTCCGAACAGGCGCAGTTTCGACAACCAGGCCCAGGTTTTGTGGCGGAGTTCCATCCGGGACTGCGAACCGTTGGGCCTCCTCATTCTCGACGCGGACAATTTCAAGCAGTACAACGACACCTACGGCCACCCGCAGGGGGACGTCCTCCTCCAGTCCGTCGGCCGGAACATCGCCGACTGCCTGCGGCGGCCGATGGACGTGGCGGCCCGCATCGGCGGCGAGGAATTCGCCGTGCTCCTCCCGGACACCAACCTCGAGGGGGCGGTCCTGGTGGCGGAAAGCATCAGGCAGAAGATTGAAAGCTGCGTCGTTCCCTGCCAGCACTCGAACGCCGACACCGCCATCACCGTCAGCATCGGCGCCGGGAGCCGCATCGCCAAGCATGACGACCGGCTGGAGGATTTCATCGCCGAAGTGGATGAAAAGATGTACGCGGCAAAGATGGGGGGAGGAACCGGGTGTGTTATTG
>JAJQFC010000128.1 GCA_021201355.1 Planctomycetaceae bacterium
CCGCATGTACACCGCGCACGACGACGCCTGAATGCGTCCTGCCAAGCCCGCATTTCGTCCGGCCGCGCTGGTGGTGAATGCGTACCGCATCATGGTGACGCACTTCCCCGAAAAAGTGAGGCTCAGGTCCGCTTCGCGATTTTTCCTGTGTCTCTTTCGCCTCACCGTCGATAATAAGAGGGTATTGCCGTGCGGCGACGGATGCCGATCGCTCGCAGTGAAAATGTGTCCATACTACCAAGAGGAGCGCCAGCATGAACGTGGTTCGGAACGCCCTGCTCCTGACAGGTCTTTTCATACTCTCCGCCGGATGCGAACAGGCGCCGCCGGAATGGGTTACGGTCGGACCGGGCAGTCGTCAGGGCGACGTCAGCCTCTACCGGGACGTGCAGTTCGCCGATATCCCCATCCCGGCCGAATACGACCTCCGCCGGGATTTGTCGTACTCGTTCCAGGGGGCCTTGTTCCGGAACGCGGTCCTTGTCTATGAAGGCTATCTCGACTGGAGCGCCGCCCTCGACTTCTACCGCCGGGAACTCCCCAACCACGGCTGGAACCTGACGAAGACCGAACGCGGCCATGACTTCCGCGTGCTCTATTTCGACAAGGGCGAGGAAAAACTTATCGCCATCGTGAAACAAACCAGGGGCGGTTCGCAGGTTGAAATCCAACTGGACAATGTCGACAAAAACGACCTCCTCCTCAAGGGTCGGCTGAATAACCCCGGCTACTAACGGCATGGTCGGATAAACAGATGCTTCGGTCGCCCTCCATGTCGTACGTTCCCGATACCGAAAAAAATCCCTGTCGCGCGAGACAGGGATTTTTAATTGTCGGTTAATTTTAGTCCGTTACTGACGCCAAATGGACGTGCCGCCGCCGTCGGCGCAGTCGTCCTTCCTGTACAGACCATGCTTTCGGATATACCCGAGGACAGCCTCCGTCAGGTAGGGAAGTAAAGCAGCATCGTCAGCGCCGTCCTGAAGAAGGGTGCGAACAAGCGTGCTGTTCACGGCCATCAGGGGCATCGGGAACCGGCCCGACGCCATGACGGCCTGTTCGTCCGGGGTGAGGACGGGGAAATCGTCGTCGCCGGCGATGCGGTCGTCCGGGCGTTCGGCCACGAGAGGCGGGGCCAGGCGGAGGAGATCCTTGTAGCCGAGCCAGGACGAGAAGGATTTCGCCATGTCGGAACCGATGATAAGGCGGTACCGGTTGTCCGGATTCCGGCCCATGAGTTCCCGCACCGTGTCCAGGCTGTAACTCGGTCCGGACCGGGACAGTTCAATCGGGTCGACGGAAAGGCGCGGATCGTCGCCGGCGAGGAGGCGGGTCATGGCCAGGCGCATCTCAGGGGAGGTCCGGTACTGGATGACCTTGTGCGGCGGAATGGACGTTGGAATAAAGCAGACCCGGTCCACCAGGCCGAGGTCGAGTACCGTCTCGGCCAACTTCAGGTGGGCTCGGTGGGGCGGGTTGAACGATCCGCCGAGAATACCGATACGCATGGGAATGTCCTACTCGATAGCCTCGCCGCGAAGGCCGGACCCCTCATTCCCCAAAGCGGGCGTTTCGTCGCCGTCCAGGCCGACCCGGGACCGGACCAGCAGATTCTTTTCGGCCAGCCGCCGCTTCAACGCCTCGAACACCTCCACCGGGATAAACGGCGAGACGTCGCCGCCGAGGGCGGTGGCTTCCTTAATAAGGGAAGAGCGGATGAACGACCGTTCCGCCGACGACATGATGAACACCGTCTCGACGCCGCCGATACGTTTGTTCGCGAGGGCGAGCTGGAATTCGTATTCGAAATCGGCGAAGGTGCGGATGCCCCGGAGAATGACTTCGGCGCCGATCTTCCTGGCGAAGTCCACCGTCATGCCGGTGAACATCTCGGCCCTGATGTTGCCGTGGCACTGGGTCAGTTGACGGATGAGCTGGAGCCGTTCTTCCAGGGGAAGAAGCGGTTCCTTGGCCGGATTCTCCGAGACGGCGACGACAAGTTCGTCAAACAGGGCGGCCCCGCGTTCGATAATGTCGAGGTGCCCGTAGGTGATGGGGTCGTAACTCCCGGGCAGAACGGCGATTCGCTTCGTTTCCATCCGTCACTTGTCTCCCATAAGTTTGTCAAGGATATCGGCCAGCCAGTCCCGCATGTCGCGGCGGTGGACAATCATGTCTATCTGACCGTGTTGCAAGAGAAATTCGGCGGATTGGAAACCTTCGGGCAGTTCCGCGTTGATGGTCGTCTTGATGACCCGGGGGCCGGTGAACCCGATACGGGCGTGGGGTTCGGCGATGTTGATGTCGCCGAGGGCCGCCCACGAGGCCCAGACGCCGCCCATGGTCGATTGGGTCGAGACAGAGATGAACGGCAGCCGCGCTTCGTCGAGGCGGGTGAGGGCGGCGGACGTCTTCGCCATCTGCATAAGGGAGAAAAGCCCTTCATACATGCGGGCGCCGCCGCCGGACCCGGAAAAGACTATCATGGCGATGTGCCGCTCAATCGCCGTGTCGACCAGACGGACAAACCGCTCGCCGACGACGGACCCCATGGACCCGGCCATAAAGCGGGCGTCGGTGACGCCGAGGGCGACTTCCCTGCCCTTTAATTTGCCGGTGCCGGAGACCATGGCGTCGGTGATGCCGGTGGCGCGGCGGGCGTTTTCAAGCTTTTGCGTATAGGTTTCGATGCCGTTAAATTGGAGGACGTCGATGGCGGCAAGGTCTTCGTCCTGCGGCTGGAACGTTTCATAGTCAAGGGTGAAGCGGATGCGGTCGAGGGCGCCGATGGTGTGATGGTGATCGCACAGCGGGCAGACGTGGAGATTGGATTCGAAGTCGACGCGCATGAGGACTTCGGCGCACTTTTCGCATTTGACGCCGGGACCGGTGCCGATTTCGCGGATTTCCGTTTGGGGGCGAAGGCCGAGTTTTTCTTTCAGGCCCTGCCATTCGAGTAATGCCATGGTGACTCCAATATCAGGACGTCCCCCGGCCCGGGCCGAAGGTCGTCATGGTAAAAGATCCGCTTATACACTTTTACCATGTGCTGTCAACAACCAACCGTCCGGCCTCGGCCCGTACGGGAAATTCCAATCCCCTGCCCGGCCCCGCGAAAGAGAACTGGCCGCTTGCCGGACATTTCCAAACGGTTTAAAATAGTGCCCTGGAGATGTCAAATACACCATACACCGGGCAGGGAAAACTCATGAGTAGGCTATTTCTTATTACAGTAGGCGTTTTCGTCATGATGTGCACCGCCGGGATCTCGGAGGACGACAGCAATGGGCTGCCATATCCGTTTCAGGACGCGAAGGTCGGACAATGGGTAAAACATCGGTTGGGAAACGGGATAGTCCGAGGGGAGATAATTGATATCAATGAAAGGGGTGATGTCTCCGTCGAAGTCGAGATTTGGAAGGACGACACATTAATCGACTCGAAAGTCCACATACACACGGTTGATCAGATCAAAGCAGATCGGGCATTGCCCAACAGCGGTGACGTCATTTCCATCGAACATACAATTAGGACTGTACTGGGTAGAGAAATGCCGGTTTCCATCGTTACGCAGGCATTTTTAGACGAGGAAACCATTAAAACCGTTTTCTCAGGAGAAATACCTGTTTACGGAGAAGTCCTAATAGAAATATCTGGTCGACCGTATCCATTATCAGAGCTAATTGATTACAAAAAGTGACCACACGATTTTGCCCCGGCACCGCATGGGCCGGGGCAGAATTTATACGATATGAAATGAGGCCATGGCCGCTTCAGCCCTGGTTTGGCTCCGGTTTGTCGGCGCCATCCTCCGCCGGCGTCGGACCGAACTCGGCTGCTTCGGACGTTTCCTTGCCGCCGCTGCCAGACTTGTTCACGACCTCGACATAGGTCATCCGGAGATCCCTGAGCATGTTGGCGAGGGACTCGTCTTCCTCTTTCGTGAGGTTGCCCTTGGTCTTTTCCTGGAGGATGCCAAGGATGTCGATGGAGTATTTCGCGTTCGGCAAATCGACGCCGGACTCGCCGGTCATCGGGTTCGCCACCTTGCCGAGATGCACCAGGGTCTGGAAGGCGAAGCCGCCAATGAATTGAAGAAAGTTTGCGCCGCTGTCCGCCATTTTGTTTTCACTCCTCCATCAGGCCGGTCCCCACCCGGGACGCTTGATCAATAAATAGGTAGTGCGCTACCGTCCGCGCAGGCGAAGGTGCTCGAAATGTTCCTGAACGTTCGACTGGGCCGAACGGGCCACCTGGCTCCCGACATAGAGAAGCACCGACAATCCCCACACCTTGTCCGGCGCGGAAATGACGCCGGCACGGACGTCGTTTTCGTTCTCAAGCCGGTTGACGACGCGCTCGATGGCGGCGGACAACGGGCCGGTTTCGCGCAGTTCGCCCGACGACGTGTTTACGTATTTGGACGGCGGCATGGATATCCGCCGGGCCAGGGCCACCACCGGTTCGTCCGTAGTCAGGTGCTCCATGAACTCCTCGAAACCTTCAAAGGAAAACATCTCGCCCGGCAGGGCGATCTGCGGCTTGTCCGCCAGCACTTCCCCGGACCGGATAAGGACAAGTTCCGGGTTGTCCGCCGCCTCGCTCAGACACACGTACGGGAGACGGGTGGCCCCGAAAGTGTACAGGAGGTTCCGGCGCTCCCTGATAAAGTTGGTGTCTTCCTGGGCGAGACGGAAGGTCTCATCCATTTCCATAAAAAACTCCCGTTTTTTTATTGACGGTCAACTCACATCGTATATATAGTGGATGTCGATTGCAAGTCCAGAGTCATTTTTTTGGTTGTCGAGAGGGGTCGATCCCACGCCTCGGACGCACGCGGGGTCGGGATTGGAACCAAAAAAACGAAGAAATACCTTACTAACAAATTCCGTTCTGGCTGTATTTTTTGAAAAAGAAGGAGCCTATTATGAAGAAGACACTTCTCCTGGCCCTGCCCCTGCTGTCCCTCGTCGTTCTGGCCGGCTGCTGCACGACCGACACCTGCTCGCCGTGCACTGCCTCCGCCACCACCGGTGTTGTTGTCGCCCAGGCCGAGAAAGCCCCCGCGATAACAGTCGCCAAGGGTGAGAAAATCCTGACCGAAGCCGAGTACCAGAAGCTCCTGGCCGAAGGCCGGGTCACCCCGATTGGCAGCACCGCGACGACCACCGTCGCCGCCGCCCCGGCCCGGACCGCCGTCCGCCCGGTCGCCACCCGGAAGTCCGGCGTGGTCGTCATCCCGGCCGTCAAGCTGCCGGACGGCTGGTCGTACATCAGTGAAGCCGAAGTCGTCGACGCTCCGGCCGCGACCGAAACCGTCGCCGCCGCCGCGAAGGATTCCCGGGACAGCTGACAGTAGACGGTACACAACATCTGAAAATGCACATTTTGCTACAGTTTGCATTGGACGCTGTTCCGCCTCAATGGCATGACCCGCGGACGAGGGAAATGGCTCCCGGGCGCGCTTGGCCGACGGATTTTCGGCTGAAGTCGCCCGTCGCCGTTTCGCAGTCATGCCGTTACGGAAATTGAGGTCCGGAACACCACCGTTTCCTTTACAAATTGCGTGATGGTGCTATACTTATATCGACGGGATGGGGCATCCCGTCGATATTTTATTTTGCCGGGCCGTCTGTAAACGCCATAATCCGTTGCCGGGTGAGGATCGGGGCCATGCCCAGATGCAATTCGTGCGGGAAAAATTACGACAATCCCTCCATTCTTGAATTGGTGAAGAACCAGGAAAACCGCTGGCTGATGATCTGCCGGCATTGCATCGACATGGGCGTCGACGTCAATCTGGTCGAACAGGGAAACATCGTCGTCGAAGCCCACGCCCTCGCCACCGCCGACACCCAGTCGGTCAGTACCGTCCTCTCGGGCGATCCCATCGCCGACGCCAGGCGACTCCTTGACACCCTCCGGAACCTGAGGCAAAGCAAGGAACGCGTCGGCCGGGCCCGGAGCCACGAGCGGAAACCGGTGGAGATGAAGGTCTATTTCACCCTCGCCCGGGACGACACCAGGCACGAAGGCACGGTCCGGGACTTTTCCCAGGGCGGACTCCGGCTCCTGACTGTCTATCCGCTCGTTAAGGGGCAGATCGTCCAGTTCGACTGGAACATGCCGCTGCCGCCGGCCATGGCCCGGACGCTCCAGAGCACGGCCGAGGTGCGGCGGGTCACCAACACGGAGGACGGCATGATCGACGTCGGCTTCCGCTTCCTGACCCGCCAGGTCGACAAGGGAGCCTACCGCCGGCGCTTCCGCCGCTACAAATGCGACATGGCGATGTTTTATCAGAGGAACGGCAGCGCTCTCATGTCCTACGGCCGCGTCTCCGACATCAGCCAGGGCGGCTGCCAGATGCATCTTGACGAAGCGCTCGAACAGGGCGAGGTGTTCCATGTCCGGCTCATCGGCGGCGGCACCAAGGGGGATTTGGTCGGCAGCATGCGGGTGTGCCGGGTAATTCCCCGTGAAGTCGAATTCGAGACCGGCTGCGCGTTCGAAAAAATGCGGATGGAAAAACAGGCCGAACAGCCCGACTCCGCCTGAACCGCCTGCCGGATTGGCGTTCCGCCGGGCGCACCGGTGCGGAACAAG
>JAJQFC010000207.1 GCA_021201355.1 Planctomycetaceae bacterium
GCCATGCTGTCGCGGGACTCGAAAACGAGGGCGCGGTCGAAGGCCGGATCGTCCTGGCGGTCGAGCTGGAGGAACTTCCCGAGGACGACGTGTTCCTCCCGGTCCACCGCCGGGGAAGCGCCCGCCTCACCGGGCGACGGCGGCGCGGTGACGGTGACGGCGTATTCCTCCATGTCCGAGTAGACGTCGCCGGTGGCGGCGACGGTGACGCTGTAGCCGGACTCTTCGCCGTCGGCGATGCCGAGTTCCTTTCTGGCGTTGTCGTTCGTGAAGGTGACGCGGCCGTCCCGGCCGAGAACGAGGACGCCCCGGGAATTGGCGTCGGTGATTTCGAGAAGGGTCGACAGCCTCCGGCTGTTTTCCCGGGATCGGCGCTCGTTCATGGCGACGCGGGCCAGCGTCTCGGCGATCTGTTGGACGAATCGGATGTAGATGTCCCGGTTGGCCTGGACTTTTTTCCGGTCTTCGTCCGTGAAGCAGACCAGGCCGATGATGCCGAGGATGTCCCCGTCCGCCACAATGGGGCTGCACAGGGTGAGCTTTTCCTGGCAGTGGTCCAGGTTCGGGCACTGGAAACAGAGCGGGTTTTCCTTCGGGTTGTCGACATACAGCGGTTCCGCCGTGGCGAGGGCGTGGGTGTAGAGGGCGCCCGCCTGGTTGATGCTGTCGCCGACGCTGTCCGCATAGATGCCGGTGCCGGCGATGCGGACGAGGTTCCGGTCGACGACCTCGATGTCGATCTCCGTGACGGTGGAGACGACATAGGCGAGGTCTTTGACATAGTCGGCGATGGCGTCGAGCATGCTGGCTCCGGTCGGAAGGGGCGGTTGACGACGAGGTTTTCCGGCTGATCACGCCTGGATGACGGTTCCGGTCTTGCCGGCGATGCCTTCCTCGGCTTTTTCGAGAAGGGTGATAAGGGCTTTCCGGCCCGGCCGGCTGGCGGCGAACTGCATGGCGGCCTCGACCTTCGGAAGCATGCTGCCCGGGGCGAACTGGCCTTCCTCGCAGTAGCGTTTGGCGTCGTCCAGGTTAATGGTGTCGAGCCAGCGTTCGTCCGGCTTCCGGAAATTGACCGCGACCTTTTCCACGGCGGTCAGGATTATAAGGTAATCGGCGTCGATGATTTCCGCAAGTTTCGCCGAGGCGAGATCCTTGTCGACGACGGCGCTGACGCCCTTCAGGTGGTTCCCCTGGGAGATGACCGGGATGCCGCCGCCGGCGGCGATAACCACCTTGCCGGCCTCGAGGAGGGTGCGGACGACGTCCTTTTCGACAATGTCAATCGGTTTCGGGCTGGCCACGACCCGGCGCCAGCCGCGACCGGCGTCTTCCATCATGTCGTAGCCGCGGGCGGTCATTTCCTTGGCTTCCTCCTCCGAATAGAAGGAACCGATGGGCTTGGACGGTTTTTGGAAAGCCGGGTCGTCCGGGGAGACTTCCGTCTGGGTGATGACGGAGGCGACGGCGATGTCCGACCCCTGGTTCAGGAGTTCTTCCCGGAGGGCGTTCTGGAGGTCGTAGCCGATATAGCCCTGGCTCATGGCGACGCAGACGGACATGGGGATGAAGGGGGTGTGGACTTCCGACTTGTGGGCGGCTTCCATGGCCATATTGATCATGCCGACCTGGGGACCGTTTCCGTGGGCGATGACGACTTCGTTGCCGGCCTTGAGAAGGCCGACGATGGATTTGGCGGTGGTTTTGACTGCTTCCATCTGTTCGACGAGGTTGTTGCCGAGGGCGTTGCCGCCGAGAGCGAGAACGATGCGTTTCTTCATGGCTGTCTCCAGAGAAAAAGGGTGTTCGCTGTCGCGGCGCCGGGACGGCGCGCCGGGAATTTACAATAACTTTGCGGTGGCGGCGGCGGGTTCGGGGAAATGCGAATTCGTTCGGGTGCGCCACAATAGAACTGTACCGCACGGACGAGGTTATTTCCACAAATTTTTAGGTAAAATAAATAATTTTTTAAAGAAAATGGCGGATTTCAGAACGGAATCGTCTTTGACAGCCGCTTCGCGACGAGATCCGGAAACAATCTATTCGTTTGAAACTTATGTAGATACTGAGACAAAAAGGAGCGCCGAAAGCCTTTTCTCTAAAAAACTTTTTTCTTCCCTAAATTTTATTTGAATAAGCAATCTGATGTGCTATACTGGAGGCATGAGGAAAAACGCCATGACCTCCGAACTACTCGAACGTTCCTTACCGGAGGTCCAAACAATGAGCGCACGCGAACAGGACGATTTCCTGAAACGCCTCGCCAAGGGCATTTCCAGCCTCTTCGGCGCCAACTGCGAGGTCACCGTCCACGATCTGCGTAAAGGCTATGAAAACACCATCGTCGCCATCGAGAACGGCCAGGTCACCGGCCGCCGCGTCGGCGACGGTTCGTCCGAACTCGTTCTCCGCGCCCTCAAGGAAAACCCGGAGAATGTCGAGGACAACTACTGCTACCACGCCCGCACCAAGGATGGGCGCATCCTGAAGTCGAGTTCCATCTATCTTCGGGACAAAAAGGGCAAGCTCGTCGCCCTCTTCGGCATCAACTACGACGTCACCGATCTCGTCATGGCCCGCCACGCCCTCGAGGCCGCCATCGGCGACAACGGCGAAAAGGACGACGGCGGCGGCGACGTCACCATCACCTCGAACGTCAACGACCTCCTCGGACAGCTCATCGCCGAGGCCGACCAGTTCGTCGCCAAGCCGGTCGCCATGATGTCGAAAGAGGACAAGATCCGCGCCATCCAGTTCCTGAACGACCGGGGCGCGTTCCTGATCAAGAAGGCCGGGGACAAGGTGTCCAGGCACTACGATATCTCGAAGTATACGTTATACAATTATATGGGCGCCGAAGAGTAACGTCCGGTACGCCGCTGTCCGGCTCGTGGCCGGGACCGACAGCCGGACGAAGCCTCCCCGCGCCCGCGAACTCACGAAAGGGTCTCTCTGATGGCTATGGATTTCGAGAAAATCAAGGCGGCGGCGGAAGGCTACAAGGCTGACATGACGAAGTTCCTCCGGGACATGATCCGCATCCCCGGCGAAAGCGCCGAAGAGGGCGGCAAGATCAAGTGCGCCGAAGCGGAAATGAAACGTCTCGGCTTCGACCGGGTCGAGATCGATCCGATGGGCAACCTTCTCGGCTACATGGGCACCGGCAAGACCCTCATCGCCTACGACGGCCACATCGACACCGTCGGCATCGGCAACCGCGACAACTGGACCTTCGACCCCTACGAAGGCTATGAAAACGACGACGAAATCGGCGGCCGCGGCGCCTCCGACCAGGAAGGCGGCATCGTCTCCGCCGTCTACGGCGCGAAAATCATGAAAGACCTCGGCCTCCTCTCGGACAAGTACACCGTCCTCGTCACCGCCTCAGTCCAGGAAGAGGACTGCGACGGCCTCTGCTGGCAGTACATCATCAACGAAGACAAGGTCAAGCCCGAGTTCGTCGTCATCACGGAACCCACGGACGGCGGCATCTACCGGGGACAGCGCGGCCGGATGGAAATCCGCGTCGACATGAAGGGCGTCTCCTGCCACGGTTCCGCCCCGGAACGCGGCGACAACGCCATCTACAAAATGGCCGAACTCATCGGCGAAGTGAAGGACCTGAACGAACGCCTCCATAACGACCCGTTCCTCGGCAAGGGCACCCTGGCCGTCTCCCAGATCTTCTATACATCCCCGTCCCGCTGCGCCGTCGCGGACAGTTGCGCCATCTCCATCGATCGCCGCCTGACGGACGGCGAGACCTACCAGTCCGCCCTCGAGGAAATCCGGAATCTCCCGGCCGCCAAGAAATACGGCGCCGAGGTGTCCATGTACAAGTACGACCGCCCGAGCTGGACCGGCTGCGTCTATCCGACTGACTGCTACTTCCCGACCTGGGTCATTCCGGAAGACCACCCGGCGACGCAGGCCATGGCGAAGTCGTACGAAAAGCTTTACGGCACGCCCCGCATCGACAAGTGGACGTTCTCAACGAACGGCGTCTCCATCATGGGCCGGTACGGCATCCCGTGCATCGGCTTCGGCCCCGGCAAGGAGAAGGAAGCCCACGCGCCAAACGAAAAGAACTGGAAGTCGGAACTGGTCCGCTGCGCCGCCGTCTACGCCGCGCTCCCGACCATCTACCTGGAAAACAAGTAGCGGAAAACCCGGCGGCGGCGGGCTGGACGGCGAAAAACCGTCAAACAATCAACCTCGCCGCCGCGCCCGGTTCCGCCGTGACGACATTTTTCAAACCATCACGCTATCAACCAAACCCATTTTATGGAGACGCACAATGGCCAACTTTGACGCCCTGGTGAACCGTATCGCCAGCCTCGACACCAACATGTACATGAACGACTTCCTCCTCACCTGGGAAAAGTCCGACGCCGAAATCGCCGCCACCTTCGCCGTCGCCGACGCCCTCCGGAACCTGCGGGAACGGAACATCTCGACCCGCATCTTCGATTCCGGCCTCGGCATTTCCCTCTTCCGGGACAATTCGACCCGCACCCGCTTCTCCTTCGCCTCGGCCTGCAACCTCCTCGGCCTCACCGTCCAGGATCTGGACGAAGGGAAGTCGCAAATCGCCCACGGCGAAACGGTCCGCGAGACCGCCAACATGATTTCCTTCATGGCCGACATCATCGGTATCCGCGACGACATGTACATCGGCAAAGGCAACACCTACATGCGGGAAGTCTCCCGCGCCGTTCTCGAAGGCTACAAGGACGGCAACCTCGAACAGCGACCGACCCTCGTCAACCTCCAGTGCGATATCGACCACCCGACCCAGAGCATGGCCGACATGCTCCACATCATCCACACCTTCGGCGGCGTCGAAAACCTGAAGGGAAAGAAACTGGCCATGACCTGGGCCTATTCTCCCAGCTACGGAAAACCGTTGTCGGTGCCGCAGGGTATCATCGGCCTTACGACCCGGTTCGGCATGGAAGTGCACCTGGCCCATCCGGAAGGCTACGAAGTTATGCCGGAAGTGGAAGAGGTGGCGAAGCGGAACGCGGCCAAGACCGGCGGCAAGTTCGTCAAGTCGAACTCCATGGCCGACGCTTTCGCGGACGCGGACATCGTCTACCCGAAGTCCTGGGCGCCGTTCGCGGCGATGGAAAAGCGGACCAACCTGTACGGGAACGGCGACTTCGACGGCATCAAGGCGCTGGAAAAAGACCTCCTGGCCCAGAACGCGAACCACAAGGACTGGGAATGCACGGAAGACCTCATGAAGAAGACGAACGGCGGCAAGGCCCTGTACATGCACTGTCTGCCGGCGGACATCTCCGGCGTCTCCTGCAAGGAAGGCGAGGTCGAAGCGAGCGTGTTTGACCGCTACCGCGTCCCCCTCTACAAGGAAGCCGGCTTCAAGCCGTACATCATCGCCGCGATGATCTTCCTGTCCAAGATGAAAGACCCGGCCAAGACGCTCCGGGACCTGGAAGCGCGGGACCGCTGCCGGATTTTCGACTGCTAATGGATCCAGTCGAGGCTTTCATAAATTCGCAGCACCCCGTTAACGACTGAATCACGCGTCACCCTGCCATGGGCTATCGACGTGGAATGGAGCGGCCGCCGGAAGGCGCCGCTCCATTCGTATAACGGGTAGGCCTGATCCGACATTTCAGGCGGCGTCCTCCATCGCAAGTGCGTTAGAAAAAGCTTCGCGCTGAATCCGGGCCGTCCCCGCCGCTACAGGACCGCGTCGGCTTTAGACCCTTTCAATCCTCCTGCACTGGCTGTTTTATGGGGACCGTTTTCAACTCCCATTGAAAAGAGGCGGAGAATTGTCTTGTTCCGCCAAACGCGTCTGATAGTATTTTATTAACGCCTTTAGTTAATGTAAAGGCGAGCCACATGCGGTGGGAAATGGAGTTTGTCCGATTCATTGGAGTGGTTCACGTAACGCCGCCAGATGCCTCGTCACGGGAGTTACCCTTGGGGAATGTGGCACACTGGGGGAGACGGCGTTCGGTACAGCCCCGCAGGCGAACCGGGCCGGGCGACGGAGAGTCGCACGGCCCGGCAGTTTTTTGGTATGACCTGAGTAACGGCCGGACACCGGCTGGCTGAACCGCCAGACCGGGAATCCGCGAAAAATTTTCCCATCCCCCAAATACTCTTGACAAGTGTTTCAAAATGCCTATAGTCGTACTTTCCATTCAGCACGGCCCGCCGTGTTGAGAATCATAATGGATACCATACTCCATGTCGGGGAGTGGCGCAGCTTGGTAGCGCGCTTCGTTCGGGACGAAGAGGCCGCTGGTTCGAATCCAGTCTCCCCGACCAATACTAAATAACAGCAACCTCCTGAATGCCAGGAGGTTGCTGTTTTTATTAGGCTGTATCACTTTCCTGTGTGGGCGCAGTGTGGGCGCAGGAGCCGGCAACAATGTCACCTACTTTGTCCGCGACCTCGACCATCCGTTCACGTTTTGCCCGGCCATAAATGTCGAATGTGACCGCAACGGTATCATGGCTTGACATTTCCTGAACTGACCTGCTAAGCGATTGACGGACACGCGGCGAGTGTTCTTTCAGGCCGCCGTAGTCCGTTCGCCACGCTGTTCAAAGTCCA
>JAJQFC010000318.1 GCA_021201355.1 Planctomycetaceae bacterium
CCCCGCGTCGTCACCGGGGCGTAGACGCCGCGCTTTGTCTCGACCGAGGCGTTTTCGATGGCGTGGGTGTCGACGAAGGAATAGGCGAAACCGGCGTCCGAGAGGACGGTTTCGAGGCCGGGGAAATAGGCGCATTCCGGCATCCAGATCCCGTCCGGCTTCCGGCCGAAGACGTGTTTGTGGTGTTCCCGCGCCGCCACCACCTGGGCCCGGACCGCCGCCGGATTCTGCCGGAGAATCGGCAGGAAGCCGTGGGTGGCGCCGCAGGTCATGAGGTCGAGGTTCCCGTTCCGGGCGAGGTCGGCGAAGGCCGGGGCGATGCGGCCGTGGCATTTTTCCGAAAACCAATGCAGGATATCACGATAGTAATCGGCATAGTATTCGGCCAAACGCCGGCGCTCCGACGCTTCCGGATGCCGCCGCCGCTCGGCGTCGGCGAGGCGGATGATTTTTCCGAGGTGTTCTTGGAACCGGGTCCGGAGGAGGGGGTCCTCCATCATGGAGACAAGAGTCGGGGAGAGGCTGAGAAGGAGCTTGTAGCCGACGCCGTCGTCCTCCAGACGGCTCAGAACCTGGAGGAGGGGGATGTACGTCTCCGCCATCGCTTCGTAGAACCACAGTTCCTCAAGGAAATTCTCGTGCTCCGGGTGCCGGACAAACGGAAGGTGGGCGTGAAGGACGATGGCGAGGTAGCCCTTGGGCATGCTGTCTCCTACGACGGACTGGGGCGCGGAATTGACAAGGTATAGACATTAACAGATAATTATTCGGTTGCCGGTACTCCCGGGGGAAACAGCTTTTCGGCGTTCCATGAAAGATACCGGCCTTCCGGTAATTGTCAAGGGAACCTCCGGCCGCCGGGATGCGCCGCCGGTGGAAAACGCCTCCGGAAAAACCCGGTTTCCGTGAAGGACGTACCGCCCGAACGTTCCCCGACACGTTTACATTCATGCCGGAGACGACGAGGGGCCCGGCAGACTACCTAGTAAGGTACCTATAAAAAAGAAATGCGTACAGAAATACACCTCCCTCCCGATGTCGACCGGCAGCGTTTGCTGTTCGGTCCGAACGATTCCCATTTTCGCCTGTTGAAAGCCGAACTGGGCGTCAACCTCGTCGCCCGAAAAGGCCGCCTCATCATAGACGGCGACGAAGCGGCGGTGTCCCGGGCCATCACCGTTGTCGAGCGGATGCTTGAGGCCATCGACAAGGGCCAGGCCTACGTTGCCGAAGAAATCTCCACCCTGATGGAACGGCATTCGGAAGACGCCGAACGGACCCGCGCCTCCGGGGTCGTCTTTACGGACCGGCTCCGCATCACCGCCCGGACGCCGAACCAGGCCACGTATATTAATCTCATCCGGGACAACGCCCTCGTCTTCGGCGTCGGCCCGGCCGGTTCGGGGAAGACCTACCTGGCGGTCGCTTGCGCCGTGGAGGCGCTCCGCTACGGCGAGGTCAAGCGTATCGTCCTCACCCGTCCCGCTGTGGAGGCGGGGGAACACCTCGGCTTTCTTCCCGGCGACATGCGGGAAAAGGTCGACCCGTACCTGAAACCGATTTACGACGCCCTGGACGACATGATATCCCGCCGGCAACTCATGAACTACACCGAAGCCGGCATCCTCGAAGTGGCGCCCCTCGCGTACATGCGCGGGCGGACGCTGGCGCGGTCGTTCGTCATCCTTGACGAAGCGCAGAACACCACGCCCGGGCAGATGAAGATGCTCCTCACCCGCCTCGGCGAACAATCCCGCTGCGTCGTTACCGGGGATCTTACCCAGGTCGACCTCGCCGGCGGCGACCGTCACAGTTCCGGACTGGTGCACGCCACCCGCATCCTCCGGGGCATCGACGGCATAGGCATGATGACCCTGACCGGCGACGACATCGTCCGCCACCGGCTGGTCCGGGAAATTGTCCGGGCCTACGACCGGGACGACAACCGTGACGGGTTGGAAGGATAGTGAATGGCACAAAAACTCCGTAAGGCCCTGGCAGACAAGGAACGCCTGAACACGCTGGCGTACCGGGAAAATCTTGCCCACGTCCGGACCCGCCGGGTCCACGACAGGCTGTACTACACCACCGCGATCATCTGGGCCCTTCTCGCCGCCCTGCCGTCCCTGTTTATCGGGCGGGCCATCCCGTATGTCGTCGGCTCGACCGTCAGTCACGACGTCCAGAGCCGGACGGAATTCAGTTGGCACGACTCCATCGCCGAGGCGGTAGCGCTCCGCAATCTCGAATCCGGTTTCGCCCGCCGCTACCGGGAAGTGCCTCTCGCCACCTGGGCCGAAGAGGTCCACGGCCCCGTCGACCAGTTCCTCACCCGCGCCGCTAACGCGGACAACCCGGACATGGTCCGGGACGCCGCCGCCGAACTCGGCCTGGCCCTCACGGAGGATCAGGTCAACGCCTTCTGGCGCGGCGCCGGTTTCGCCAAAAACGATCCGTACCACTACCTCGTCTCGCCGATGACGGAAATCCTCGACAACGAGATTTTCCCGCAGGGCATCCTCCCGAAAGAACGGTTCGAACTCGAGCGCGGCCGGACCATCCAGATATCCCGGGGCGATTCGTCCCACACCGCCATGGTCGGCGGCGAGCGCGGGCCGCTCACGCCGGAGCAGGTGGGACCGCTTCTTGAACGGCGGTTCCGGGTCAAACTGTCCGGCTGGATACCGCCGGAACTCAAGACCGCCCTCGTCGACGTTATCCAAAAACGGATGCGGCCGAACCTCGTCTACGACGAGGCTGTATCAAAAACCGCGTACGAGGAGCGGCGGGACGAACTGCTGTCCCGGGTCCAGACCGTTCACAAGAACGACATCATCGTTCCCCGCGGCAGTCTCGTCACCCTGGACAAGCTGGCCATGCTTCGGGAGGAGGAACGGGTTTTCCGGGAAACGCAGGACTGGCGCTTCCCCGCCACCCGATTTGTCGGCAACTTCCTCCTTTTCCTGGCCGTCGCGTTCGCCATGGTGATTTATTTCAAGGCGGCGGAAAGCCGGCACCTCCGGGTGGTCCGGCGCTATCTGGCCACGGCGGTGCTCGGGCTGTTCCTGGTGATAATCGGCTACCTCCTGTCGTACCTCGGCCTCCCGGGCACCATGCTCCCCATCGGCCTCGCCGTCGGCGTCGCCACCCTCGGCATGAATACCCGGACCGCCATGTTCCTCGCCAGCATCGCCTCGTTGTACGGGCTGATCCTCTACGAAGGCCGGTCCGACCTCATGATCGGCCATCTCGCGGCCGGACTGTTCTTCGTGAACGCCGCGCCACGATGCCGCTACCGGATTTCCCTGGTGTTTGTCTCGTTCGTCGCCGGCCTGGTCGGCGCCGTCGCCTTTGTCGCCTGGAACTTCGCCCGGGGCGATCTGCAGGGACTTCTCGACCTGACGACGGTGGGCCAGGCCCTGGACGACAGTATGAGTTCCATGATCTCCGCCGCCGCCCTTGTCCTCAACTGGGTCGTGTGCGGGTTTATCATTCTTATATTTTTGCCGCTGATCGAACGATTTTTCGGCGTCACCACCCGCATCCACATGCAGGATCTCATCGCCCAGGAACACCCGATTCTCCGCCGCCTCATTATTGAAGCGCCGGGGACGTACCATCACTGCTCCCTCGTTTCCACCCTCGCCGAAGCCGCCGCCAACGCCATCGGCGCCGACGGCCTGAAGGCGCGGATAGGCGGCATATTCCACGACATCGGGAAGCTCCTGAAGCCGGAATATTTCACCGAAAACGAATTCGGCGTCAGCCGTCACGAAAGCATGAACCCGAACATGAGCGCCCTCCTCATCATCAACCACGTCCGGGACGGCGCCGAAATGGCCCGGTCCTTCGGCCTCCCGAACATCGTCGTGGACATGATCCAGCAGCACCACGGCGACGCGATGATGAAGTACTTCTATCACAAGGCGGTCAAGCAGGCGCCGCCCGGCGCGGTGGTGGCGCGGGAGCCGTTCCTGTACCCGGGGCCGAAGCCGCAGACGCCGGAGGCCGGGGTTCTCATGATCGCGGACTCTGTGGAAGCGGCGGTCCGGAGCCTCGACGAACCGTCGCCAAAGTACCTCCGGAACCTCCTTGACAACATCGTCCGGGACCGTCTGGTCGAGGGCGAGTTCGAGGACTCGGGTCTCAGCATGCGCCAACTGGCCCAGATCAAGGACGTCCTTTTCCGCATGCTCGTCAGCATGTACCACACCCGGGTCAAATATCCGGGCCAGGAAAAGGAAGCGAAGGGAAGGAAACGGGCATGACGGACGGGCCGCTTCTCGTCACCACGGTGGTTCTGGCTCCCGGCGTCGCGGCGGAAGACGTGCCTGAACCGCTTCTCCGGGATCTTCTCGACCGGGGCTATCGTTCGAAGCGGAAAAAACCCGCCGCCCTCGATCTTCTCGTGACCACCGACGGCGAAATCGCCCGCCTCAACCGTCGCCATCTCGGCCGGGACGAAGCGACGGACGTCCTCGCCTTTATGGACGGCGAAATGGAGGACGGGCGGGTCCGCCTCGGCGACATCGCCATCAGCGCCGACACCGCCCGCCGGGTGGCGACGGAACGCGGCATCCGTTTTACGGACGAACTGGCGTTTTACGCTCTCCACGGTCTTCTCCACCTTCTCGGCATGGACGACGGGAACGACAAGGACCGGGCCGAGATGCAGCGGCTGCAGGCGAAGATTATGAAAGAGCACGGCATTGACCGTGCCGATGAGTTGCGGGACAGGCTGTAGACGCGGTTGACCGGTCTTCCCGAAACCTGTCCGTCCGCGTGGTGCGCGTAAGCTGCACGGCCTTGTCGGGCGTCGCGCGGCGAGGCGACGGGTGTTCTGGGATAAAGGCCGAACCGGCGGTTTTCTTACTGATTGCGAGGTGTAACGGATGGACGAAGAACTGGTTATTCGCGAGGCGGTTCCCGAAGACTGCGGCGTGCTCCTTGAGATGATTCGCGGGTACGCGTTTTACATGGGATTCAGGGAGGAGGAAGTCACCGCCACCGAGGATCTCCTCCGCGAAAGCATTTTTGAAAAACACTAGGCCGAAGTTCTAATCGGCGAAGTCGACGGGGAAGTGGCCGGCTATCTCCTGTTCTACACGTCGTACTCGACCTTCCTGGCCCGGTCGTCCCTCTTTATCGAAGACTTGTTTATCAAGGAACGGTTCCGCCGATCCGGCCTCGGCGCGGCGTTCATGAACCGGATCGCCGCCGTGGCCCGGGTGCGCGGCTGCCCGCGCATCGAATGGTGCTGCCTCGACGACAACATCAAGGCGATATCGTTCTATCTCAAGAACGGCGCCCGCCGCCTGCTCGGCACCGGCGTCTACCGGCTTGAAGGAAAGGCGCTCGAACAGGGCGCGGAAGAATAGTTTTCGCCATTCAACGCCACCGGACGCGATCCGGTCCCATTTTCGGGAGGAGAAAACACCATCATGAACCAGGACGACGTTCCCTTATGGACGGACGCGCTGACCCTTGCCATCCTTGGCATTGTCAATTTCCTGAGCGGTTCCTATGAATCCGCCATCCTGCAGGCGAGTCGCAGCCGCATCTACCGGGCGCTTGAGAACCGCCGCCTGCCGGCCTCGTCCTTTCTCGCCCGGGCGGCGTCGGACGACCCGTCCATCCTCATGCGGACGGACCTTCTCTACGTCGTCTCGACCGCCCTCTTCATCTGCTACGGCCTCTGGATGCTTATCCGCGGCGAAGGCGAACCGGTGTTTGCCGAGTTCGTCCACACCTCCGTCATCCTCTCCGTCGGTCTCATCCTCATCCGCATGGCGGCGAACCCGGTCGGCGACTATTTCGCCGAACGGCTCGTCATCAACGCCGCCCTCCCGATGTCCCTCCTGACGACGCCGTTCTGGCCGCTCGCCTGGCTGGCACTGGCGGCGGAGCGCGTCGTCACCCGCGCCTTCGGGGTCGAGCGGGAGGACGAGGAGGACGAGCGCGAAGCCGACGTCATCGACGCCGTCTCGGACGGCCAGTTGGACGGCGTCGTCGAAGACGGCCAAAAGGAAATGATCGAGGGCATTTTCGAATTTAAGGATTCGGACGTCGCCGACATCATCACCCCCCGGACCGAAATGACCACCGTGAACGCGGAAGCCCCCCTCTCGGACGCCATCGCCCTCGCCATGGACAAGGGCTATTCCCGGCTCCCGGCCTTCAAGGGAAACAGGGACAACATCGTCGGCATCTTTTATGTCCGGGACGCCCTCCGTCACTGGAACAAGCCGCCCGAGGAGCGGCCGCCCCTCATGGACATTCTCCGTCCGCCCCTCTACGTTCCCGAGACGAAACGCATCCCCGAACTCCTCGCCGAAATGCGCCGGGGCCAGTTCCACATGGCGGTGGTGCTGGACGAGTACGGCGGCACCGCCGGCCTGGTGACCATCGAGGACGTCCTCGAGGAAATCGTCGGCGACATCCAGGACGAATTCGACGCCAACGCGACGGAAAAAGGCGGGAAAATCCGCCGCATTGACGACGTCACCCTCATCGCCGACGGCTACGCCCACGTCGACGAGGTCAACAAAATGCTCGGCGTCAGCCTCATTC
>JAJQFC010000108.1:0-8795 GCA_021201355.1 Planctomycetaceae bacterium
CCCCCGCCCCCGCCGCCATGTCCGTCATCGCCTTCGTTCTCGGCGCTATAGTCATGGCCATTGCGGTCAAACAGGCCAGTCCCGTGCTGGCGATTCCCGGTTTCGTCGGATTGGCTGGTTCGTTGGCCTACTGGAACACGGCTTTTTGGAACGCCGTCTACTCTCTCCGTCGTCGGTAACTAAAAATCTGTCAGATACACTAAAACCCCGGGAATCGTCCCGGGGTTTTTGTTTGGCCTTTTCACGTTTTCCGGCTATTCGCCGTTGACTCTTCAATGCGGAGCCTCCGCCTCCCGCGTCACGCCGGTCGGGCTTCGCCAATTCAAAAACTTCCAGCCGCATCGCGCCGCGCCAGCCGCTGGCTCTGGCGCTTTTCTTCGATATCGCCGGCGCGCTCGTGGAAGTGGACGTCAGTCTCCCGCATATGCTCAATCATCGCCTTTTCCGCCGCCCGCGCATCGCGCGCGCGGAGCGCCTCGTACAGGCGGGTGTGTTCCATCTGCGATTTACGGTGACGGCCGTCCTTCGTGATGTCGAGTTCGTCAATGAGCTGAACCAGGCCGGGCAGGATGGCGTTCATCGTCGTCGCCAGAATGCTGTTATGGGACGCATTGGCAATCGCCACATGAAACGCGCATTCCAAATCCAGATCGACCTCGTCCCGCTCAATCGCCTCGTTCAATTGCCGGTGGATAACGCCGAGTGCGTCCAATTCCTCGTCGGTGGCTTTTTTCGCCGCCCGGTATGCCGTAAACGGCTCAACCAATGCCCGCACCTCGAGAAGCTCCTCGTAGTCGTGAATGCTGAACTGCACGTAATTACTCAGGAAGTCGTTCAAGCACTGCCGGCCGAGGTCGGAGACAATCGTCCCCACTCCGGGAACGGCCCTGACCACACCATACAGCTCCAGCGTCTTTAACGCCTCGCGTACGTAGCCTTTGCTGATTTGGAACCGATCGGCCAAATCCTTTTCGCTCGGAAGAACGTCGCCCGGACCAATAACGTTGTCCGAAATGAGTTTTTGGATCTGCTCGAGGACCATATCGGCCGGTTTGACGATCTTTACCTCACGTATTTTATTCAAGACTTTTCTGGTATCCATAACACCTCCGTCAGTTATAGGCATTTTACGATCAATATCGTTTACCGCAAAATTAAAAATCGTAAAAAACATTGACCAACCGAAAGACATGTTATAAACTACAAAGGTCAAAGGTTAGTGGTTAACCATCAAAAATGATTCGTCCCTTCTTTTTCGTGTGAATGTCTGTTCTCAAATGAGAGGCAATCCAAATGGCTACATGCACAGTTGAGGAGCTCGCGACTGTTGACGAGCTCAAGGCCAAGGCGGTGGAGTTGCGGAAAGCGATTCTCACCATGATCCACAAGGCGAACTCCGGTCATCCGGGCGGAGCGTTGTCCATGGCGGATATCGTCACGGCCCTGTATTTCCGTGAAATGCGGCTGGACCCGAAAAATCCCAAGTGGGCGGATCGGGATCGCTTCATCCTGTCGAAGGGCCACGCCTGCCCGGTCCAATACGGCGCCCTCGCCCTCAAGGGTTGCTTCCCCATGGACGTCATTAACACCCTCCGCGTCGAAGGGTCGATTCTCCAGGGTCACCCGGATATGAAACGGTGCCCCGGCATCGACATCTCCACCGGCTCACTGGGTCAAGGCCTGTCCTGCGGCGTCGGCATGGCCATCGCCGGCAAGCGGGACAAGAAGGATTACCGGGTGTTCGTCGCCGTCGGCGACGGCGAAGCGCAGGAAGGCCAGATTTGGGAAGCGGCCCAGACCGCCGCCAAATACGAACTGGACAACCTGGTCGTCATCATCGACGACAACGGCCTCCAGTGCGACGGCTGCTGTGACGAAATCATGCCGACTCTCGACCTCGGCAAGAAGTTCGAGGCGTTCGGCTTCGAGGTCTACCCGATTGACGGTCACGACATGAGCCAGATCGTCGCGGTCCTCGACCTCATTCGCGGCCGCGCCGCCAGCGGGAAGCCGAAGTGCATTCACGCGAAAACCCACAAGGGCCGGGGCGTGTCTTTCATGGAAGACGTGGTGGAATGGCACGGCATGGCGCCGAATGCGGAACAGTACGCCACCGCCATGGCCGATGTGGAAAGGGGACTCAACTGATGGCTACCGTCAAAAAAGCGACCCGCGACGCCTTCGGCGACGAAATCGTCGAACTCGGCAAGAATAATCCTGACATTTACGTCGTCGACGTCGACATCGGCAAATCCTGCAAAACCGGTAAGTTCAAGGACGCCCTGCCGGAACAGTACGTCAACGTCGGCATTGCCGAACAGAACGCCGCCGGCGTCGCCGCCGGCCTCGCCACCACCGGCAAGGTGCCGTTCGTCGCCACCTACGCCGTATTCGGCTCCATGCGGATGGGCGAACAAATCCGCCAGGAAATCGCCTACCCGAACCTGAACGTCAAGATAGCCTGTTCCCACGGCGGCCTGACGCCGGCCAACGACGGCGCCAGCCACCAGGGCATCGAGGACATGGGCGTCATGCGGTCCGTCCCGAACATGACGATAATCATGGGCGCCGACTACACCGCCACCCGGAAGCTCGTCGCGGCGGCGGCCAAGATGTACGGCCCCGTCTACCTCCGCTTCACCCGGGACGCCATACCCGTCATCTATGACGACAGCGTCGAATTCACCATCGGCAAGGCCCACCAGATCCGGGACGGCAAGGACGTCGCCATCATCGCCAACGGCGACACCGTCTCCATCGCCATGCGGGCGGCCGACGAACTGGCGGCGCAGGGCGTCGGCGTCCGTCTTCTCGACATGCACACGATTAAGCCCATCGACGCCGAAGCGGTCACCAGGTGCGTCGACGACATCGGCCGCATCGTCACCGTCGAGGATCACAACGTCCTGAACGGCCTTGGCAGCGCCGTCTGCGAGATCGTCGCGGAACTGGGCCGGGGCAAGGTCCACCGCATCGGCGTCCGGGACAAGTTCGGCGAATCCGCGCCGTACGAAAGCCTCCTGGCCGCGAACGGCATCACCGCCGAGAACATTGTCGAACAGGCGAAAAAACTGATGCGGTAACAACACGTAGTCGATACCGGGGCGGCCATATGTTTTGACCGCCCCGTTTTTTTTGCGTCTTTCCTTCCTTTCGCGTCACTGTATCTCGTTCGTGCGGTTGAATGGAAACAAACGCTGTTTGAAACCGCCGCAGATCCCTTCAAGAGCTCTCGGATAAGACGCCTCCCGAAGGCAACCTCATCGTAGTTCAAGTACAATAAATTGGGGGATGCCCTCCGATTTTTGACGTTTCAAAGGAGGAAGCTATGCACAGGAACCGGATTTCGGCATCGCTGTGGGCGGTGCTGGCGGCTCTTTGCCTATTCCACGGAATAGGTCTGAGTGAAGAAAAACCGCAGTACGAAAAACTTGATTTGGCGATGTCCGTAAACGGCACCGATATCGCCACCGACACCAAGGTGGCGAACCGTTTTGCCCGGACCGTCGAGGATCAGTCGGGCGGACGCATCAAGATTTCCGTCTTCCCGAACGACCAATTGGCTGGCGGCAATGCCACCAAGGGTATCGAGATGGTGGCTGTCGGCGCCGTCGATCTGGCGGCCTACGCCTCCGGCACCATGGCCATCCTGGACGAACGCCTCCTGGTCGGTACCATCCCCTGGGTATTTACCGACTATAAACAGGCCCGGGAAATTATCGACGGCACCGGCGGCGAACATTACCGGAAAATTCTCGCCGACCAGGGCTTCGAATACCTTGGGTCGTGCCACAACGGTTTCAGGCAGATAACGAACAGCCGCCGCGAAATCCGCACTCCGGCCGATCTCAGCGGCCTGAAGATTCGCGTCCCCGGCGGTGAAATCAGCATCCGCTTCTTCAAGGCCTTCGGCGGCGATCCCATCGCCATGAGCTGGGGCGAAGCCTTTACCGCCCTCCAGCAAGGCACCATCGACGGCCAGAAAAACGGCTTCAGCGTCACCAATTCCGCCAAGGTCAATGAAATTCAACGCTACATGACCGTATGGAATTACACCTACGAAAACTACCTGTTTGTCGCCAACAGCGCCATCTGGGAACGGTTCAGCCCCGAGACCCAAAAATTGATCCGGGAAGCGGCCCTCGAAGCCTGTGAATGGGGCAGGCAACTGGTCGAGAACGAGGAACAGGAAATCGAGGATAAATTCGTCAAGGGCGGCATGAAGGTGACCCACCTGACGCCGGAAGAGGTCGACGCCTTCAAGGAGGTCATCACGGATCTTCGCATGTACCTGCAAGGCAAATACGGTTCCGAAGCCTGTGCCGCGTTCGGCATGAAATAGGAGGGGTGTGGATGAACAGAATATTCGATCATATCGAAGAGATAATATGCGCCGTCTGCATGACGGTCATGACGGCGCTGACCTTCGCGAACATTGTGGCCCGGTACGTTTTTCCGCGTCTTTTTCATTTTCGGAGGAAATCACCTCCTACCTATTCGTCCTCCTGTCCCTGATAGGCGCGGCGATTGCGGCGAAGCGCGGCGCCCACCTCGGGTTCACCCTGATTACGGACATGGTTTCACCGGCCGCGCGGCGGGTAATGCGCATCGTCGGCTACCTGTTCGCCGTCGCCTTTAGCGGTCTCCTGTTCTACTACGGCCTTCTAATGACGATAAGCCAGTACCAACGGAACCAGATCACCGCCGGCATGCAGTGGCCGGAATGGCTGTTCGGTTCATTCGTGCCGATTGGATCGTTTTTTGTCCTGGTCCGGTTCCTGCAGTTGCTCATGAGGACCATTAAAGGAAAGGCGGTGTAGAATGCTTGTTGGAATTCTTTTCCTGTCGTTCGCCGTCCTGCTCCTTCTCGGCGCTCCCATTGCCATCTACCTCGGCAGTTCCAGCCTGCTGACCATGCTGGTCCAGGGCGCGGGGAAACCGATAGACGCCATCATGGCCGCCCTGCCCCGTATCGTCTCCGCCTCGACCAGCAAGTTCGTGCTCCTTGCCATTCCGTTCTTCATTCTGGGCGGAACCATCATGGAGCGTGCCGGGATCTCCCGGCGTCTGATCGAGCTTGCTGAAAGTCTCGTCGGCCATATCAAGGGCGGCGTGGCGCTCGTCTGCATCATCGTGTCCTGCTTCTTCGCCGCCATCTCGGGTTCCGGCCCGGCGACGGTGGCCGCCCTCGGCCTCATCATGATTCCGGCGATGGTCAAGGCCGGATATGATCCGGCGTTTTCGGCTGCCCTCATGGCGGTGGGCGGCGCCATCGGCGTCATCATTCCGCCGTCCATCAATTTCGTGGTGTACGGCTCCATCGCCGACGCCTCCATCGGCACCCTGTTCATCGGCGGCATTATCCCCGGTCTGATGATGGGTGCGGCCCTGGTGATTGTGGCGTTATGGGTCGGCCGGCGCTACGACCTGAAGACGCTCCCCAGGGCGACCTGGAGTCTCCGGGGGAAAGCGTTCAAGGACGCCTTCTGGGGCCTCCTGATGCCGATTATCATCCTTGGCGGCATCTACGGCGGCGTCTTCACACCCACAGAGGCTGCCGCCGTCTCGGCGGTGTACGGCCTGTTCGTCGGCATCTTTATTTACCGCTCGGTGAAAATCAAGGAGCTGTATTCCATCATGGTGGACGCCGCCTCCGTGACCTCCACCGTCATGTTCATCACCGCCGCCGCCAGCCTGTTCGCCTACATCCTGACCCGGGCCCGCATCGACGTCGCCATCTCGACGTCCCTGATCGAACTGACCGGCGGCAACTTCGTCATCTTCCTCCTGGTGGTGAACCTGGTTCTCCTGCTGGCAGGCTGCTTCCTCGACTCGACGTCCGCCCTGTTCATCTTCACGCCGCTGTTCGTGCCGGTCGCCCGGGCCCTTAATATCGATATCGTCCACTTCGGCGTCGTCATGATTGTCAACCTCGCCATCGGGCTCGTCACCCCTCCGGTCGGCGTCAACCTTTTCGTGGCGTGCGGCATAGCGGGAATTGACGTAAAAACCATATCCCGGGCGGTGGTACCGCTGATTATAGCCTCCCTGGTGGTGCTGGCGTTGGTGACGTACGTGCCGTTCCTCTCACTGGCCTTGACCTAAGTTCACAGTACGGAAGGAGCAAAAAGTGCATAAACGAATACTGTCTTTCCTGATGGTTGTCGCTGCCGTGTGCGTGTCAGCCCCCGCCGCGGAATTCAGCCTGACCCTCGGCCACGGCGCAGCGCCGGACAACCCGCGCCACCTTATGGCGAAGGAATTCGCCGACGCGATTCTGGAACGAACCGGCGGCCGGGTGGAGGTGGAAGTGTACCATTCGGAATCGCTCGGTTCCGACCGGCAAATGCTTCAGTCGCTGATGCTCGGGAAGCTTGACATGTCGATTAACTCCCACGGCCCGGTGGCGGCGTTCCTCGACAACCTGAACGTCATCGGCCTGCCGTTCCTCTTCGCCAACCCGGAACAAGCCTACACCCTCCTCGACGGCGAACTCGGCCGGGAACTGGTAAAGCCTCTGGAACGGAAGAACATGAAGATTCTCGCGTTCTGGGACAACGGCTTCCGTCACTTCACGAACAATGTGAAACCGATCACCAAGCCGGCGGACATGGATGGTTTAAAAATTCGTACGCCGGAAGATTCCCTGACCATCAACTTTGTCGAAGCCCTCGGCGCCAGCGCCATCCCCTTCGCCTTCGGCGAACTGTACGAAGCGCTGGGGGAAGGCGTGTTCGACGGTCAGGAAAACGCCATTCCGAACATCTACTATTCCAAGTTATACGAGGTACAACGGTACCTGTCCCTGACGAACCACAAGTATGAATCCTGCCCCTTCGTCATCTCGATGCGGACCTGGCGCATGCTGCCGAAAGACCTGACCGCCATCATTGAGGACACGGCGGTGGAGTACGCGATGAAGCATCGTGAACTGACCAACAACGTCAATCGTGAGCTTCTCGAGAAAATGTCGGACGTCATGGAAGTGAACGAAGTGGATGTGATGGAGTTCCGCGCCGCCAGTAACAGCGTGTACGATCAGTTCATCAACCAACACAAGGGCGCCAGGGCGCTTCTTGACCGGGTGAGAAACTACACGGAATAATCTCCATGCGGCGACCCCTACGACTCCGCCCCGGCATAACGATGCCGGGGCGGTTTTTTTACGGACATTGCCCTACGGAACGAATCACGTCACCACCGGCGCCCCCATCTATGGCCGCATTGACAGGTGAATCGGCCATCCACCGGAAGTACCAGGGCGTCGGAGCGGCGACAGGTCTCAGGTTTGTGGCGTGACGACATTCGCGCACCGCGTTCCCACTGATCTCCGCTGGAGAAGAGGAAAAAACCGTTCGAAGAGATGACCGAAACCTGGAAACAGGTGCATGTCTGCGTCTTTACATTCCTCGACTGGGCATTTCCGAAAATACCCGTCATAGTGGAACCACTTTCTTTAGACCGTTGGCGCCGGCGACGGGTGTACTTATCCGTCCCCGAATCATCCCCGTCCATACTTTCGGGTGACCTGATCACCGTTCTCCCGTTCGGCTTTCTCGACCGGGGATTCAAGAATGTTTTCTTCAGATTTCCTCCAGTTCAGATCTTTCCAGTCGCCACAAAAAAGGCCCACTCCTCATGGGAGCGGGCCAATACAATATCTATGCGCTATTACGTCGATTCAGGAAACCGTATTCTTCGGCGTGCCGCTCTGGAACGCGGCCAGGTTGTCGACGGCGATGGCCATCAGCCGCGCCCGCGCTTCTTTGGGCGCCCAGGCGATGTGCGGGGTGATGATGCAGTTCTTCGCCGTGAGGAGCGGGTTGTCGGCGCTGATCGGCTCCACCGACGCGACGTCGGCGCCGTAGGCGGCGAGGCGGCCCGAATTCAACGCTTCCGCAACATCCTTCTCGACAATGAGCGGGCCGCGCGAGGTGTTGATAAGGATGGCGCCCTGTTTCATTTTCGCGATACTGCCGGAATTGATCATACCCTTTGTCGAATCGAAGAGGGGGGCGTGGAGGGATATGACGTCGGAGGAAGCGAGAAGCTCGTCCAACTGGGCGTAACGGACCATGTCGTTCTCGAGCGCCTTGTTCGGGTATTCGTCGTACGCCAGCACCTTCATGCCGAAGGCGTTGGCGATGCGCCCGACCGCCTGGCCGATACGGCCGAAGCCGATAATGCCCATGGTTTTGTCCGCCAGTTCGATAAGCGGGAAATCCCAATAGCAGAAATCGGGACTGGCCGTCCACCGGCCGTCCCGGACGGTCTCCGCGTGGTACCCGACATGGTGGCAGATTTCCAGGAGAAGGGCGAAGGCGAACTGGGAAACGGCCGACGTCCCGTAGGTGGGGATATTGGTGACGACAATTCCCTTCGCCTTGGCGGCGGCGATGTCGACGACATTGTAGCCGGTGGCGAGAACGCCGATGTAGCGGAGGTTCGGGCAGGCGTTGATGACGGCGGCGTCCAGCACGGTTTTATTGGTTATGGCGGCCTCGGCGTCGCCGATGCGGGCCACCGTGTCCGTTGCGGCGGTCCGGTCGTAACAGGTGAATTCGCCCAGTTTTTTAAAGCCATCCCAGGAAATGTCGCCGGGGTTGAGGGTATGGCCGTCCAGCACCACGATCTTCATGTCGTTCCTTTCAACGCGGAGAGTCCGGTTCGAAATAAAATGGGCGTCATCGTCATACGGCGTTGGGGGGGGGGGGGGGGGGGCCCCCCCCCCCCCCCCCCCACCCCCCCCCCCCACCCCCCCCCCCCCCCCCCCCCCCCCCCCCCCCCCCCCCCCC
>JAJQFC010000108.1:8805-34947 GCA_021201355.1 Planctomycetaceae bacterium
TCTTGTTGTCTTTGATTCCCCGGGGTTTGGCGTGTTTAAAATATATTTGGGTGTCTCCTACTTCGGGTTTGGTCTGTTTTCCTGCGCCCACCCGCGCAACGCCGCGGGACAAAGGCCGAGATGAACACGCCAACCGGGCGGGTTCCGAATTCGAACCGTTAGTTACCGAAAACCTTGTTTCCCATTGTCGCATTGACGCGCATGCTGTCAAGACGGTCGCACGGCGTGTCCTCCCTCCCGCACCGGGGACGACAGAACACGCCCGCCACCTCTCCTCCTCCCGCCGCGACAACGCCTCGCGACCGAACGTCCGGAAAAAACGCCGAATCGGCGTTAGTCCATGTGGGAGCCTCCGTTCAAGTCGATTTCTTCGCCGGTAATATACGCCGCTTCGTCGGAGGCCAGGAAGGCGACGCAGGCGGCCACTTCGGCCGGTGTGGCCATGCGGTTCATGAGAACGTCCATGGTCATTTTCTTCTGGTCTTCTTCGGATTCGAGACCGCCACGGATGTCCGTGGCGACCATGCCCGGCGCGACGGCGTTGATGGTGATGCCCTTCGCCGCCACTTCGCGGGAAAGCGCCTTGCCGAAGGCGAGGATGCCGGCCTTGGCGGCGGAGTAGTGGGCGCCGCCGAAGACGCCGCCGCCCCGCTTGCCGGAGACGGAGCTCATATTGACAATACGGCCGTACCCCTGCTTCAGCATCTGCGGCAGGACGGTTTTGGTGACAAAGAAGGTGCCCTTCATGTTGATGTCGACGACGCGGTCCCAGTCCGCCTCGGTCATGTCCAGGACCCGGATGGCCTGGGTGACGCCGGCGTTGTTGACGAGGATGTCGAGCCGGCCCCAGGTGGCGACGACCTTGTCCACGGCGGCCTGGATTTCATCAGGCTTGAGAATGTTCATGACCACGGTGAGAACGTCCGGGTTTACTTTGCGCACGTCCTGCGCCACCGTTTCCAGACCATTGGCGTCAATGTCGGCCAGGACGACCTTGGCACCCTGTTCGGCCAGACCCAGGGCAATCGAACGGCCGATGCCACGCGGAGAGCCGGCGCCAGTTACCATCGCAATTTTTCCCGTTAGATCAAACATGATGATTTCCTTGTCATAATGCGGATGAGAGAGTTTTTCGGCAACATGCCGAATTTCGTTTCCAATTTTTTCAGGTTTGCGTTTGACTTTTTGTGGTTAACCATTAACCTCTAACAATTGAAGATTACCACGGGAAAGTTGGTTGTCAACACAATTTTATGGAAAAATGCGGAAAACACCCTTATACTCGGGGTTGTTTCATTACGGCAAAAGCCGTCGTGCTAGAACGTCCAACCGGCCTCGAAAGCGGATTACCCGTGTATACGCCGGATGATACGACAAAAACCGCAATGAAACAGCACCACTAGAAAAAAGGAGTGCCGTCATGGCCGGTTCAAAAGTCCTCAACAAAATTAAGGGCGTCCAGATTGTCAAACCGTCAGATCACGTTATCCAGCAATTCCGCGATCTGATTACCAATAAAGAATTGAGGCCTGGAGATGTGTTGCCGAGCGAGCGTGAGCTGGCCGCCAGTTTCGGCATTGGGCGGGGGTATATCCGGGAAGCGATAAAAACATTGGAACTCTACGGCGTTTTCCGGTCGGTGCCGGGCGTCGGCACCATCGTCGCCGATCTCGGCGTGCAGAGTATTAACGAGTTCATTAACAATTTAGTCCAGTTCGGCGTACACGATTATGTGGAACTGGTCGAGGTCCGCTCCATCATCGAGCCGTTCAACGCCTACCGGGCGGCCTTCAACGCCACGGACGAGGAGTTGGAGACGATCGGAAACATTCTCGAGCAATTGACCAGCGAAATCACCAATGAACATATCAACGTCCAATTGGAGGTGGATTTTCACCTGGAAATTGCCAAAGCTTCCCACAACCGAATCTTCGCCAACACCATTAGCGCCATCCTGCCCGGCATGATCCGCATGCTGAACGAGCTTGATCTCGGCCTGGACGGCAGGTACATATCCTCGAACGAGGAACACAAGCAAATTTACGACGCGCTGGTCAAACGCAATCCCCACGCGGCCGAGCGGGCCATGAGCAATCACATGGCCAAGGCCGGCGTCCACTTCAGCACCAGAATTCCGCAAATAACCATGGAAAAGCGTTCCAGTCGGCGAATCTCCCCGTCGGCCGAACACGAACCGCGCCCGACGGCATAACCGGCCCGACGCGCCGCTTCCGGACACTGCGGCGCGCGGCGCCGCCGCCGGCCGGATCAGGTGACGCTCTTACCCGGCCCGGACGACTTCCACCAGATTGGTATGTTGCGGGTTTCCCTTGGCAAGCGGTGTCGGACGGTGGCTGGTAAGAACGTTGATGCTGCCGCCGTGGTCGACGCCGTTTCGGTCGGGCCGGTACCAGGCGCCCTGCGGCATCGCTACCACGCTCCGGATGATGCGGTCCGTCACGCGGGCGCGAATCCGTACCATTCCCCGATCATTATACACCAGCACCTCGTCCTCGTCGGCTATGCCCCGGGCGGCCGCATCGACCGGGTGAATCCAAAGGCGCTGCGGTTCCACCTCGTCGAGGAGCGGGTTGTTGTCGTGGATGGAATGGGTGCGGCGCTTCGTGTGCCAGCCGATCAGTTGCAGCGGGTAGGTGGCGCGGAGCGGATCCTCCGGGCCTTCCGGACACGGGGTGTATTTTGGGATGGCCGGGATGTCTATCGGCCGGCCGAGGGCATGGAGTCGGGGCGAAAAGATTTCAATTTTCCCGGACGGCGTCGGGAACGGATTGTTCGCAAAATCGCGTCGCTGTTTTTCATAGGCGATAAAGACCTTTTTCTCCCGATAGTTATGCCCGCCCCGCTCCCTGAAATCGGCATAGGACGGCAGTTCCGGCTCCTTTTTCCGCATTTCCCCCAGAAAGTGCCGAAGCCAGTCCCCGACGGCGGGCTTCCCGTCTTCAAACTCCTCCCGGAGGCCCAATTTTCCCGCCACCTCGCGGAGCCAGTCCCATTCGAAACGGCATTCGAAAAGGGGCGGACGGATGCGGTTATTGAAGAGGACGTAATTTCCGTAGCCCCACGGCGCGGTGATATTGTCTGTCTCGAATCCCGAGACGGCGGGCAGGACGATGTCGGCGAACCGGGCGCTCGCCGTCATGAAGAGGTCTGAACAAACGATGAACTCGCATTTGTCCTCGTCCTCAAGGATGCGCGCTGTCCGATTGATGTCCGAATGCTGGTTGACCAGGGTATTGGAGGCAAGGCAGAACAGCATTTTCACCGGGGTTTGTAATCGTTCCACACCGACAAGCCCGTCGTTCACGGTCATCGACCTGGCAGCGTCCACGGCGCGCGTCCACAGGAAGTGGGGGATTTTGCCGGGATACGGGTTGTTGGGAATCGGGAAGGACGACTCGGCGTGCCGGCTGACCAGACCGACGCCGCCCGCCCCGCCGCCCGGAATGCCGACGTTCCCGGTGAGGCAGGTCAGGAGGGCAAGGCTTCGGGTTGTCTGTTCGCCGTTGCCGGTGCACTGCGGACCGTACCCGGGGAGCAGGCAGGCCGGTTTGGCGGTGGCGTATTCCCGGGCGAGGCGGACGATGGTGTCGGCCGGAACGCCGGTTATGGCCGACGCCCAGCCGGGCGACTTGACGACGCCGTCCTGTCGTCCGAACAGATACGCCTCGTAACTTTCGCCGGCGGGAATGCCCGGCGGCATGTGTTCCTCGTCGAAGCCGAGGCAGAAGGTGTCCATGAATTCCTTGTCCCACAGCCTCTCGGTCCAGACGACATACGCCATGCCGTCCGCCAGGGCGCTGTCGGTGGAAGGGACGATGCCGATCCATTCGTCCGCCTGGGCCAGCGCCGAATCGCTGCGGCGGGGATCGATGACAATAACCCGTGTCCCGTTTTCCCGCGCCTTGGCGAGATAGTAGTTCCGTTCCGATCCGAAAATCGTTTCCGCCGGATTATGGCCCCACAGGAGTATCAGTCTGCTGTTCGGAATGTCTTCGACCGCGTTGCCGCTCCGGGTATCCCCGTAGATGTAGGGCGTGACATAGGTGGCGCAGGCGTCGGAATAGGTGTTGTAGGCGTCGAGGAAACCGCCGTCCAGGTTGAGTAATCGCTTCGCCATCTTGTCCGGCCGCATCATGGAGGTGACGCCGGTGGAATAGAGGACGTACCGTGACGCGGGGCCGTAAGCGTCCCGGATGCGTATCCATTCCCGGGCGATACGGTCGATCGCGTCGTCCCAACCGATGCGTTTGAACTTTCCTTCGCCGCGTTTCCCGATGCGGAGAAGGGGATAACGTAGGCGTTCGGCATGGAAAAAGGTGTGTCGGTAAGCGCGGCCGCGAACGCAGGCGCGGATTTGCGGAGCGTTGTCGCCGGTGTCGGTATCGAGGGAGAGGACGCAGCCGGAGTCCACCGCGGCGGTGATGACGCACTTGCCGCCGCAATTGTTGAAGCCGCCGGTCCGGATGATTTCCGGCTTGGCCCCGGGAAGGGTCGACCGGACTCCTTCCCCGTCCTCGGTGAACGGGACATTCGCCGCCGCAACGAGAAGCGCGGCGACAAAGTTTTTCAGGACCGGTATGGCGCCGTGTTCCCCGATCCCTTCGGCGATTTCCGAAAGCGTGTCGAGAAGATAGGCCTGGACAAATTCCCCCTTTGCCGCGAAGGCTCGCGCTTCGTCCAGAAACCCGCAAAACCGGTACATCGTGCTGATGTGGTCTGGCGGATTGCCATCCGGCGCGGTCGGCCTGAAGCCGAACCGCTCGTACCACCGGATGACTTCGAGCGTTGTCGCGTCCGCCAGGATGGGGCCGTTATGCCGGCAGGCCGAAGCCCACAGCGGTATGATAACACCAGCCTCCGTCCCCCAGAAAAGACGCGAATAGTCGGCGATCAGCGCGTTTTCGTCCACGTTGTCCAGGTCTGCCAGATACCGCTCCCCCGCCCCGGCCGGCCGCGACGGCGCGGCGAGACGGCGACGGCATTCCCGCAGCCATCCGGACGGCGATTCGAAAAAGAGCGCCGCGAGCGGGTCGTCGACGCCGGCGTCGTTATCCGTCATAAAAGCGATCTCCCGCCTCCCCGCGTCCAACCGCTTCCTGAAGCACGGCTATGGCGCGGATATCATCCATGAGGACAGCGCCGACAAGGCGGTCGTCCGCGAAAAACAATTTCTCGAGCCGTGACGGCGACGTTCTCGGATCGTTCACGAGAAACCGCGATTCGGGACCCACTTCGCCGACCCGTTTCACCACGCGGTAGCGGACGGTTTCGTTCCGACCGGTATCGCCGACAGCGTACAGGTTTGTCCCCATTCCCCGGAACAGGACCACCGGCGGCGGTTCCTCATATGTGACCGCGTCCCCGGCCGCGTTTGCTCCGGCCACCGTGCCCTGTGTCGCCGCTTCGCTCCACAGGGCGTTATTCATGCCGTTCCACTCGGCGCAATCACCGCCGGCGAAAACGTCCGGTGAGCTGGTCGCCATTGTCGGAGAGACGACGACGCCGCGTTCGACATGAAGCCCGGCCTTTTTCGCTACCGCCACGGCGGGCCTGACGCCGCAGGAGACGACCACCAGTTCCGCCGGGTACACGGTCCCGTCGGTCAATCGCACGGCGCGGACATGATCGCCCCCGGCGATCGAATCGATGCCGACGGCGGTACGGACGGCGATGCCCCGGCCCTCGACCCGTTCCCGCAGACGGTCGGCGGTCTCGCCGTCCAGGATGCGGCCCATGAGGTTCGGCGCCATCTCGAGAACGGTGACGTCACGACCGGCGCGTCTCAGTTCCCATGCCGCCTCAAGGCCGACGACGCCGCCGCCGATGACCACAATCTGGCGGGAGATTAGGAGCTCGGCCCGAAGCTTGCGGATGTCCGCGAAGGTGCGTATCGCAATAACGCCTTTTTTCTCCGCTCCGGGAAACGGCGGAACAAAGCCGGACGCCCCCAGCGCATATACGCAGCGGTCGTACCGGAGGCGTTCGCCGCTGTCCAGCGTGACCAGGTGATCGTCCGCCCGGAGCGCCGTCACGGTCCGGTTCAATTGCAGTTCGATGTTCATGTCGTTGTACCAGGCGGGCGGATGGAGGAGGTAGCGGTCCGGAAGAAAACCTTTCAGGGCCGCCTTCGTCAGCATGGGGCGTGAATAGGGAGGATACGGCTCGTTACTTATCATGACGACGCGGGCGGCGCCGTCCCGTTCGCGGATGGCCGTTGCCGCGTTGAGGGCCGCCACTCCGCCCCCTAGCACGACGAAAATCACGACCCGCTCCTCGTCATCCGGGAGTCGACAACGACAAGGGCGGGTTGGCCGGCGCTTTCCGGAAGAAAGTCCGGCCGGACGGCGACCAGGCCGCTTGCGGCGAGAAGCGCCTCGACGTCCCCGAAGCGGAGGCAGCGGGTCGGACAGGCTTCGACGCAGGCCGGTCCCCTGCCCGCTTGGCGGCGGTCCGGACAGAGATCGCATTTTTGCGATACGCCTGTGGACGGCCCGAGGACGGACGCTCCGTAGGGACAATTCCATTCGCATGCGCCGCATCCGATGCACCGGCCCGAGTCCCGGCGGACCGCGCCGTCGTCGCCGACGACAGCCGCGCCGGCGGGACAGCGTTCGACACAGGGCGGCGCGGCGCAGTGGTTGCAGGCGCCGGAGTAGAAACGTTCTTCGCCGCCCTGGCGAACGACGGCGACCCGGCGGTAAAACAGTCCGACTTCCAGGCGGTTCTTGTCCTTGCAGGCGGTCTGGCAGGCCTTGCAGCCGATACAGGCGCCGATATCGAAGAAGAAGCCCAGCCGCCCCATGTGGAGTGCCCTTCCGGAAAGAGAATCGGAGACGCGGCTACAGCGCTGTAGTTGAATGTGAACTTCCTCCGCGCTTTATAGTTTATTCCAGTATAAACCGTACAACGCACGTAAGAAATCATTCACTGTGTAAAAAAGCGCTAGTGTACCCGTTTCAGCATTTCCAGCGGAATCTTTCCCGCGCCCTGGCCGTAGAATTGGAAGATGTCGATGGCCTGCTGGATTTGGGCCGGAGACATCTGTTTCACCGGACCGATGGCGCGGGCGGCGAGATAGCACTTTGCCGCTTCTTCGAGATACACCGCCGCGTAAAGAGCCTGCTTGAGATCCTTCCCGACCGTCATGACGCCGTGGTGGGCGAGGATGACGGCGAGGCTGGTCCCGAGATATTCCACCGTGTCGATACCAAGGTCGACGCTCCCCGGGGAACTGTAGGGCGTGACCTTCACGTGGCCGGCGGCGGCGTTGGCGAGGGTGGTGAGGTTGACGGTGAACTCGTCCTCCACCAGGCCGATGGCGGTGGCGTAGGGCTGGTGGGTGTGGATGGTGGCGTTGACGTCCGGCCGTTTCTGAAAAATGTAAAGGATGCCGTCGGTGTCGGAGGACGGTTTCCGGCCGCCTTCCAGAACCTTCCCCTCCAGGTCCATGACGAGGACGTCGTCCGGGACCATGTCTTCGTAAATCATCCCGGAAGGCGTGATGAGGATTTCGCCGGACGGCATGCGGACGGAAACATTGCCGCCGGACAGCGCAATCAGCCCGTACCGGTCCAGCGTCATGCCGGCCTTGACGACTTCCTTTTTTTCCTTCTCAAACACGGGGTCTCCTTTTTGTTCAGACCGCGCTGTAGTCCTCGAACCTGACTTTTTCCAAATCCTCCTGGGCAATGCCGAACTGCTTCCCCGTCAATTTTTCGACAGCGGCGACAAGGGCTTCGGCGCCGAGGCCGTACTTTTTCATCAGGTACATCTTTGACGCGCCGTGGGTGTAGGTGTCGTCAATTCCCACCTTGACAAGGCACTTGCCGATGCCGCATTCCGCCATGACGTCGGCGACCGCCGATCCGAGGCCGCCGATGGTGACGTGATTCTCGATGGAAACGGCGCCATATCTGGCCTTTTCCAAGGCTTCCGTCACCTGCGGATCGGAAAACGGCTTCAGGGTGGAGACGTGGAGGTGCTGGATTGACAGGCCTTTTTCCCGGAGGACGCGGGTGGCGCGCATCGCCTCTTCCGTGCAGATGCTGGAGGAGAAGAGGGCGATGTCCGTGCCGACCGAGAGGACGCGGGCGCGGTTCAGGATCATCGGTTCATCGGCCGGAAAGATGCGCGGCACCTCTTTCCTGAGCATCCGGATAAAGACCGGGCCGCCGGCGCGGTGCCCGACGTCGAGGACGGACTCGATGTCGGTGGCGTCGCCGACGTCGAGGATGGTCATGTTCGGAACGTTCCGAAGAACGGCGACGTCGTTTATGGCCTGGTGGGTGACGCCGCCCGGGGTCATGATCCCGGGAAGGAAGGCGACGAAGGTGACGGGGAGGTTCGGGTAGGCGACGGACATTTCCAACTGGTCGAGGACGCGGCGGTACAGGAACACGCCGAAGGTGTGGAGGTACGGGAGGAAGCCTTCCCGGGCCAGCCCGGCAGCCCAACTGACCATGTTCTGCTCGGCGATGCCCATGGAGAAGTACCGTTCCGGATGGACGGAGCGGAATTCCTTTATCTCGCACGAGCTGCCGAGGTCGGCCGACATGACCACTGCGTTCTTGTGCGCGTCGGCCCAGCGGATAATGTTTTTCGAATGGGTGTTCAGTTCTATTTTCATGATGGTTTTCCGGTCATTATGGGTAAAAGGCACGCGTCACATTCCGGCGTGGAACTTTTCGAACGCCTCCCGCTCGTCCGCCCCGATGCCGACGAAATGGAGGAACGGCTTACGCTTGTCGAGGAGCGGAATATCCCGGGACGACGACGTCTGGCACAGTACGACAAGCGGTTTCCCGGGGTGCGGCGTCTTCGCGGCGGCGACGACTTTTTCAATGTCGTGCCCGTCCACCTCCACGGTGACCGTGCCGAAGGCGCGGAGGCGGTCCGCCAGCGGGTCGAAGTCCATGACGTCCTTGACCCAGCCCTCGACCTGCTGTCCGTTCACGTCGACGTAGACGACGAGGTTGTCCAGTTTATAGAATGACGCGGCCTGGAACGCCTCCCAGACCTGGCCTTCCTGGATCTCGCCGTCCGAAAGGAAGACGTAGACCAGTCCCGTCTCCCCTTTCAGCTTCCGGGCGTGGGCGGTGCCGCAGGCGATGGAGATGGTCTGGCCGAGGGAGCCGGCGGTGCATTCGAAGCCGGGAGAATGTTCGGCGCCGATCATTTCCATGTTCCAGCCGTCGACGTTGAATTTGTCGATGGCCCGTTCGGACAGCCGGCCGCACTCCACGAGCGCGCAGTAGATGACTGAGGCGTAATGGGCCGGGGAGACGAAAAAGCGGTCCCGGTCGGCGTCGAAGGCGCCGTGATAGAGGGAGCCTTTCGGGTAATCCATGTTGTCGGGTGACGGCACGCCGGGGAACGGTTGGGCGTCCATGTCGCCGAGACTCGGGCCGAGGTTGAGGACCGCCATGTAGAGGCTGGCGATTATTTCCGCCGACGAACAGGCCTGTCCGAGGTAACAACCGCCCCTGTCCAGGGCGAGGCGGAGAATGTGCTTTCGGATGTTGGTGGCGGCGCGTTTGATTTCCGCGAGGGAATACTCCGTGTCTGGCATGACCGTACCTTTCCATTAAATCATTGTTCCTGCAAATCCGGGTTGCAGCAGATAACGCCCTTGGCTCCCTCTCCCCGCATCGCCGCGTCGAAGGCGTCCCGCCAGCGTTCGAGCGGAACCACTTCGTGGACGATCATCTCCGGGTGGACGGTGCCCGCCGCCAGCAGTTCGATTGCGGTAACCCAGGAGGTCGGCTTCTGGCTGCGGGAGCCGATATACTCGATCTCTTTGTGGAGAATGCGGTCCGTCCAGATCGTTTCCATTTCCTTGTCGAACACGCCCATCTGGATGACCTTGCCCTTTTTCTTCACCAGGTCGAAGGCGGCGTTGGCGGCTCTGACCGCCCCGGAACACTCGAAGGCGGTGTCGACGCCCCAGCCCGAGGTCATTTCCTTGACGACCAGGGAAAGGTCTTCCGTCTGCTGGTCGACGGTGCGGTGGACGCCGAAGTCCCGGGCGATGGCGAACCGTTCCGCGTCGTTTGAGAGGCCGGCGAGGATGACCGTCCCGCCCCGGGCGAGCGCGACCTGGGAGAGCATGAGGCCGATGGCGCCGGCGCCGAAAATGCAGACGACTTCGCCTTCCCTGATGTTTCCCTTTTCGATGCCGGCGTGGACGCCGCAGGCCAGCGGCTCGGTCAGGCAGGCGGCGAGGAGGCCGACGTTGTCTGGAAGGCGGTGCACGCTTTCCTCCCGGGAGACGAGGTATTGGGCCATGCTGCCGTTCTGATTGGTGCCGAGGCCGACCCGGTTGGAACAGAGGTTGTAATCCCGGCTGGCGCACGACGGACAGGCGCCGCAGGTCCGGAAGGTCGATTCACTGGTCACCCGGTCGCCCGGCCGGAAGCGGGTGACGTCCGGTCCCGTGTCCACGACGATGCCGGAGAATTCGTGGCCGAACACCACCGGCGGCCGAGTGCTCGCGTAGGTTCCCCGGGCGGCGTGGAGGTCGGTGCCGCAGATGCCGTGATAGGCGATTTTGATTTTGACGAGATCCCCGGTCGCTTCCGGTTCCGGGATGTCCAACAGTTCCATGTGGCCATCGCCGGGGGCGGTTTTCACAACGGCTTTCATGGCGCTCCTTACGAAAATGGCAGACGCATCCGTCGCACCCGCGCCGGACGGACGGCGCCGGGTGACGGCACGAAATTCGCATACGCGGTCTATCGATACGTTACGACCGGAACGTGCGCCGAATCTCCTCCACCTGATCGCCGGTCATGGGAGAAGCGGCCTTCATGGTCGCGGTTATCCAGGTCATTTTGGCGGCGGTCTCCATCACTTCCAGCCGGTCGAAGGCGTTCAGCATGGTTTTGCCGACGCAGATGACGCCGTGGTTTTGCATAAGGGCGACGTCGCAGTCCTTCAGGCAGTCGGAGACGATGGCGGCGAGGCCGTCCGATCCCATGATGCAGTAGGGCGCCCGCTTCGGCGTGCCGAGGACGGCGTAGGACTCGGCCGTGAGGTGGACGTTGACGTCCATATTCATCGCCGCGAAGGAGGTGGCGGTGACCGGATGGGCGTGGACGATGGCGTTGATGTCCGGACGGGCGCGCAGCACCGACAGGTGCATTCCGGTTTCGATGCTCGACTTGAACTGCGGTGTGAGGTTTTCGCCGGCGAGGGTGAGCATGGCTATCTGGTCGCCCCGGAGCTCGCCCTTGTCCAGGGATGACGGGGTAATGAGCACCGTCTCCTCGTCGACGCGGAGACTGAGGTTGCCGCCGGAACAGGTGGTGAGGCCCTGGGTGTAGAGACGGCGCATAAAGTAGGCCACTTCTTCGCGCCGATCGGCGTATTGTTCGTATTTCGACATGGAACGTCCTTTTAAAATGATTGACGGGCGCTGTTCACAGAACTATATGCTGGTTCACAAACCGCCGTCTACTGTACCTGATTCGGAAGTTTTTCGCCCCTGGCGAAAGCGACGGCGTTGTCGGCGACGAGCCGCGATTGGTGCCGCACCACGTCCCGGGTGGCGCCGCCGATGTGCGGGATGACGATGAGATTCTCCGCATCGAGAAGCGGCGAGTCGCTGTACAGCGGTTCATATTCATACACGTCCAGCGCCGCGCCGGCGATGGTCCCGTCCCGGAGGGCCTCCCGGAGGGCGTCTTCGTCGACAAGCGCGCCGCGGGCGGTGTTAATAAGGTAGGCGGTTTTCTTCATGTGCCGGAAGCGGTCCCGGTTCATCAGTTTGGCGGTTTCCGCCGTGACTTTGGCGTGAAGGCTGACAAAATCGGCTTCAGCCAACAATTCGTCCAGTTCGCGTTTTTCCACGCCGAGGCTTTCCGCCGTCTCCCCCGTGACATAGGGATCGTAGACAAGGACGCGCATGTCGAAGGCCCT
Organism: Planctomycetaceae bacterium; assembly: GCA_021201355.1. Classification (GTDB taxonomy): domain Bacteria; phylum Planctomycetota; class SZUA-567; order SZUA-567; family SZUA-567; genus JAJBSZ01. Next base: position 20,743 of record JAJQFC010000108.1, read on the forward strand.
GGCCTTCGGGGCGAGCATTTTCCCGATGGCGCCGAAGCCGACGAGGCCGAGGGTTTTTCCGGATATCTCCATCCCGCTGTACTTGAAATAGGCCGGAACCGGAATAACCGGGCTGTGCCAGACGACGTCCTTGCCGCTTTCGTTCCGGGGCGTGCCGGGCGGGATGGTGATGCCCCGGGTTTTGACGTCCATGTACGCCTGCGGAATCATCCTGGCGCAGCAGAGCATCAGTCCCATCGCCATTTCCACCACCGCCATGGCGTTCCGTCCGGGCGCGGACGACACGGCGATGCCGAGGCGGCTGGCCGCGTCCAGATCGATGTTGGCCGGGGTGGTGCGGACGCTGGTTACCGCCTTCAGGTACGGCCGGGCGGCGGTCAGCACCTTTTCCGTCAGGGGCTGGGCCTCGAGCGCCATGACCACCGGCCGGAGATCGTCCAGAATGGCGATAAGGTCGGTTTCGGAAATGGCCTGGTCGCGCCAGCGATCGTGCCGGACCACGTCGAAGTATTCCCCGATGCGTTCCAGAGATTCGGAATCAAGTTCGGCAAGAAGAAGAAATTTCGGTTTCATCAGGTGTCTTTCTCAGGTTGTTTTCATTATGCGGGCGGCAACCGCACCGCATTGCCGCCGAATCCGGGAAAACTTCTGCCGCGCGTTTTCGACCGTCGGTTCGGGCGAAAACGGGGTAAAAAAGTTTCACACCGTTTCCGGCATTATATCAATGGTTACCGAACAATTTTTCATTCAGTGAGTTCTTCACGCCAGCGCGCATGCCGCGCCGCCAAACGTTCGTCCGGATCGGCCCGGAGCGGCGTCACCCAGGTCTTTTCATTCATCGCCTCGTATGCCTGATGGAGATCCGAGAACTCGCCCACCGCCATCCAGGCCTGAATGGCGGCGCCCCGGGAGGTGGTCTCCAGTTCGTTCGTCAGGTAAACCGCCTTGTCCGGGTTAAGCGCGGCCAGCGCTTTCTGGAGCCGGACGCTGGCGGAGCCGCCGCCGGTGAGGAAAATCCGGTCGAGCGGCCGATCGCCGATTTCTCCCAATTGGCGGGCGTTTTCATGAATGGCGAAAGCGAGGTTTTCGACAAAAGCCGTGATAATCGACATAAAGATGTTCCGCTCGTCATTGTCCGCGTAGAGGGACAACCGGGCCAGCCGGGTAGTGCTGCCGATGTTCGCGACAACCGGTCCCCAGTGCATGGTCACCCCTTCCGGGTCGGCGTCGTTCCGGGCCAACAGGTCGTAGAGGGCGGATCGTTCGAGCTTTTCCTGGCCGGGAAAACAGCGGGCCAGGTGGAGGAGCTGGTCCATAAGCTTCCGGTGAACAATGCCGCTCATGGTGCAGTTCCCCTCAAGCGCCCACATCCCGCCGTAGTAGGGCGAGGTGTAGACCCGGCGCCGGTCGCGATCGATGCACATTGTCTCGGTCGGCGCGAAAACCGGCGTCGTCGACCCGTTCACCGCGACGGCGTCGCCGGGGCCGATATCGCCGCAGCCCAGCGTGGCGGACTGGGTATCCGACGCCGTCATCACGACCGGCACCCGGGCGATGCCGAACTCGGCCGCGAGTTCGGCGGACAGCAGCCCCGCCGATTCCCCCGTCTCGACAATCGGGCTGAGGGCAATGTTTTCCGCGCCGAACATTGTGATAAGGTCGCCGGACCAGGTACGGGAATGGATGTCGAAGAGCATCGTCTCAACCGCGTTCGTCCACTCGGACACCTTGTTCCCGGTGAGGCGGAAGGCGGCGTATTCGTTCAGCATGAGGAGGCCGGCGATGTTCCGGTGAAGTTCCTCCTTTTGCCTTTTCGCCCAGAGGATGCGCGGCGCCGGGAACCAGCAGGCCGGCCAGCGGGCGGTTGCATCAAAAACGGCCACGCTGTCGTCATGGCTCATTTCCTCGCACAGAAGCTGCGACCGGCCGTCGAGGTTCGGGAAGGCCATAAGTGGCCTGTCGTCCCGGTCGAGAAAAACGCAGCCGTGGCGCTGACTGGTGACGCCGATGGCGCGGACGGCGTCGCCGCCGACGCCCGCCTTGGCGAGGGTCGCCTTGATTTGCCGCCGCACCGCGTCGAACATTTCCAGGGCGTCCAGTTCGTAGCCCTTGTCTTCCGGGTTGAAGACGTAGCGGATTTCCTCATAGGCGTTGGCCGTCAGGATGCCGTTCGCGTCTGCCAGGCAGGTATGAACGCCGCCGGTGCCGATATCGAGAATGAGGACGTAACGCATTGCCGTTTTCCTCCGAATGGGCTACCGGGAGCGAAGGCTCGCCGCCAGCAGGATAATGAGGATGATGAGTCCGAGGAAAAAATTCCGCAGGTAAAATTGCACCCCCACCAGGGTCAAACCAACATGGATGGAAGCGAAGAGAATCGCCCCGAATGCGGTGCCGAGGGCGTTCGGCCGGTCCCGCCGGGACAGGAAGCGGCTGATAAAGGCGGCGCCGATGGAATCCCAGAGGAAGCTCTGCCCGACCAGCGGCTGCCCGGAACGCACCTGCGACGCCACCAGCACCCCGGCCAGGGCGGCGGTCAATCCGGAAATGATGTAGGCGCCGGCGATGTAGGTCCGGATGGAAATGCCCGCATTCACCGAACCCCGAAGGCTGGCGCCGCTGGCGTAGAATTTCCGGCCGTAGGCGGTTTTGTCGAGGACGAGGTAGAAGACGCACGTCAGCACCACGAGGAACCAGATAGGCAGGGGAATCGACAGAATGTCTGTCCGGAAGATTTTCCCGAGGCCGACCTTTTCGCCGTAGAGGTATATGGGAAGGCCGCCCCGGGTCAGCGCCCGCTCGATACTGGAACCGATGAACATCATGGACAGGGTGGCGATGAGCGGTTCCAGGTTGAACCGCGCCACCAGTACCGCGTTCAGGGCGCCGACGGCCAGGCCGATAAGACAGCCGACGAGAATGGCCGACGCGAGGCCGTATTTCGCCTGAATCATCAGGGCCATGACGATGCCGGTCAGCCCGACCGTCGTTCCCGGGCTCATGTCGATGCCCCGGAGGCCGAGGGTGAGCATGATGCCGAGGGCAATCGGCGTCGTGATGGAGGCCCACATGAGGATTTCCCTGAGGTTCCCGAGGGAAAGGTAGTCGCTGTTCACCGCCGAGAAAAAGATGACGGCGACGAACAGGGTGATGTAGGCGAAGTAGTCGAGGACGAAGCGGCCGGCCCCGCCTTGTTTGGTCATACTATTCATAGGTCACTATGTCTCCCCGGAGGATGGAGTTCCCGAGCACGACGAAGATGACAAGGACGCCTTCGACCATTTTAATCCAGTAGGACTGCACGCCCATGAGGCCGAGGCCGTTCGCGAGAAAGCCGACATAGAGGGCGCCGACGAACGCGCCCAGCACGTTGACGACGTTTTTTCGGGAAATCGCCAGGCCGAAATAGACCGCGAGGATGACAGACAGTTGGTTGATGTAGGCGGATTCGCTCGGATACCCGGACAATTGGCCGAGGTAGAGGACGGACGACACCCAGCACAGCCCGCCCATGGCGAGGAAGGCGGCGTACTGAATCCACTTTACCTTGAGGCCGGCTTTTTTCGCCGCCTCGATATTGCCGCCGACGGCGTAGAGGTAACCGCCGTAAGGCGTCGTGTGCATGACGACGAGGACGACGGCCAGGGTGGCGAAGACAATCCACAACGCCGCCGGTATCTCAAGAAAACTCCCGAAGCGGATGGCGTCAAAGAGCGGCGACGGCGCCGGAACGTAGTTCCCCTTGCTTATGAATTTCTCCAGCCCGAGGAGCATCAGCATGGTGGCGATGGTGGTCAGCCACGGATGAATCTTCATGTTGACGATGAGGAACGAATTAAGGAGCCCGCAGGCGAGGCACAGAACGAGCGCGGTCACGAGACATATCCACACCGGCACCCCGTTTTGGAGCAGAAACGACGTCAACACGGACGACAGGCCGATGACGCCGACAAAGGACAGGTCGAACATCCCGGTGAGCATGACGATTGCCAGGCCCATGGCCGGAATGGCGATGAGGCTGGTGAAGGACATGACGTTGCCGATATTCGACAGGCTGAGAAAACTCGGCGTCTCCGCGTAGAGGAGCCCGAAGGTGACGATGACGAGGATGGCCGGCAGGAGCATCCTGAGGTTGCTTTTACTCAGCATGGTTGCCTCCTCCCCGCGGACCGGACGCGGCCAGTACCGCTTCCGCCTGTTCCCCGCTTTCCTTTTCCCCGCCCATGCCGATGGCGTGGGTGAGAAGCGTGCTCTCACTGAGATCCTTGACCGGCAGAACCGCCACCGCCTCGCCGTTCCGGATAACCACCACCCGGTCGCACAAGGACTTGATCTCGTCGTACTCCGGGGTAATGAGAATCATCGACGTGCCGTTGTCCGCCAGGGTGCGGAGGATGCGATACACTTCGTTCTTGGCATGGACGTCGATGCCGGAGGTCGGGTAGTCGAGTATGAGAATGCTCAGGTCCAGGGTGAGCCAGCGGGCGATAATAACCTTCTGCTGATTGCCGCCGGAGAGGGTGCGGATGATAGTGGAGGTGCTGGGCGTCTTGACCGCCAGCTTCTCGACCATCTTCCCGGCTTCCGCGTGCTCCAGTTTTTTCTTCACCCAGCTCCGCGCCGAAAATTTTCCCATGTTGGCGATGGTGACGTTCTCCGCCACCGAGAAGTCGGAAATCATCCCCTCCCGCTTCCGATCGCGGGGCACGCAGCCGATGTTCAGTTTGATGGCGTCCTTCGGCTTTTTTATGGTAACCGGCTTGCCGTTCAGTTCGAACAGTTCCGCCTCGTGCTTGGCGACGCCGTAGAGGATGTTCGACAGGTTCTCCTGCCCCGCCCCTTCGGCCCCGAAAACGCCGAGAATTTCCCCTTCGTGCAGATCGAGGTCGAGACTCTTTATTCCCTCCGCCTTCAGTTTTCGGATGCGGAGGCTGACCCGGCCGGAGTCCCGTCCCCTGGACGTGAATTCCTCGTCCGCGTCGGCGCCGCCGGTCATGGCGCTGATGAGTTCCGCTTCGGTAATGTCCTTCGTCACGAGATCCGCCACCTTGCACCCGTCCTTCATGACGGTGATGGTATCGGAGATGTGGAACACCTCCTCGAGCCGGTGGCTGATGTAGATGATGCTGACGCCGTCGTTCTTCAATTTCTCTATGATGGCGAACAGTTTTTCTATTTCGGTGGAGGAGAGGGACGCTGTCGGCTCGTCGAAAATGAGAATTTTCGACTTGTAGAACAGTTGCGTCGCTATCTGCACCAACTGCTTCTGGGAGACGTTCAGGTTGTCGATAGTCGTATACGGATCGATGTCGACATCGAGCACCCGCTTCATCAGCTCCCCGGCCTCCCGATGCATCCGACGGCTGTTCAGGAAGATGCCGGCCCGGCGATATTCGTTATTGAGGAACATCGACTGGCCGATGGTGAAATAGGGAATGAGGTCGTTTTCCTGATAAATCGCCCCGATCCCGTAGTGGTGCATGTTGTACGGCGTGACATCGCGAATCCGCTCCCCGTCCAGGTACACCTCGCCCGAATCGAAGGGATAGACGCCGGTGATTGTCTTTATGAGGGTCGACTTCCCGGCGCCGTTCTTGCCCATGAGGGCGCGGACCTCGCCCCGGTTCAGGCTGAAGTGAACGTCGTTCAGCGCGTTGACGCCGGGGAACCGCTTGTTGATGCCTCGTGCCTCGAGAATGACGTTGTCCAAATCCTGTCTCCTGTGGAAAGGGGACGGTGCGCCCCCGCCCGCGGTCGGAGATCGTGAGCGGGGGCCTTACCATTGGAGGAATGCTTTGTAGCGACTGCTTCGGATGGTGATCCATGAAGCCGGACGGGATTTTCGAATCAGGCACCGTGAACCGGCCCCGGCTTCTAATTCACTTCGGCCCGGATCTCCTCGTACTGTTCGTAGGTATTGATGAGTTCGAGGGCGTTTTCCTTGTCGGCGATGCCGTATCCGACAAATTTCATGCGCGGCACCGGCTTTCCGGCGAGGACGTCGAGGGCCGTCGCGGCGGCGGTGGCGCCGATGGCATAGGGCTGTTGCACGGCGGTGCAGCGGTAGGCCGAGGCCGGGTCGAGGATCATCTTCATCGCCGTCGGGTCGCCGTCGAAGCCGTAGCAGCCGACGTCGCCGGTCTTTCCTTCATCCTCAATCGCCTGGGCGACGCCGATAAGCGGCATGTCGAAGATGGCGATGAAGGCCTTCAGGTCCGGGTGGGTGCGCATCAGGTCTTTCGCCTTGTTGTAGGCGTCCGGCACGGTGCCGGGGATGGCGGCGACTTCGGCGGCGACGATTTCGATTTCCGGGTAGCTCTGAAGGACGAGCTTGATGGTGTTTTCACGCACGTCCGAGACCGGAATGCCGGGCACGGAGAACGTCGCGATTTTCCCCTTGCCGCCGAGGTCCGCGACCATTTTCAGGACGACGTCGGACATGGCCGCGAAGTTGTTCGTCTGCACTTCGCACAGGGTGTAGGGGTTGTTGAAGTCGGCGGTGACGACGGGAATGCCTGCCTCCCGCGCCTCTTTCAGGGCCGGAACCAGGCTCTTTTCGTCGCCGAGGATGACGACGATGATGTCGACCTTCCGGGTGATGAGGGTTTTGATGTCCGAGAGCTGTTTCTCGATGCGGCGTTCGCCGTCGAAGGCGAGCACTTCCGCCCCCAGTTCGCGGGCCTTGTCCTGGGCGCCGGTGAAGGCGTTAATATCCCAGTTATGTTCGGCGCCGATGATGGAAATGCCGACGAGAGGTTTCTTCTCGCCGCCGAAGGCCGTGACGGCGAGACCGATGACCAGGCAGGATGCCAGTAGAACCATCTTCCGCATTGCTGTCTCCTCTCAGGATAAACCCGCGGCCGGGCATCGCAGCAACGCGCCGAAACGCCGCCGCCGGGGTCGGGCCCCGCGCGCGGCGCCCGGTGGTTAGGTCTTGTCCGTCCTCTTCGCGTCCCGGGAGAGGGCCCGCACCACGGCCTTGGCCGCGCTTTCGTCGGTGATGAGGCCTTTCAGCCAGCCGGTACGGAGCGCCCCCACGATGGGCTTGACTTTTTCGAGCCCGCCGGCGACGCCGATCAATCTGCATTTGGCGGGCAGATTGATGGAAATATGCAGTTCGTTGATGTCCTTGACGAAGGTGTTCCCGTTGATGTCGAAAAAGCGTCCGAGAACTTCCCCGACCATGCCGGATTCGGCGACGTTCTCCAGCTCGTGTCCTTCGACATAGCCGTAGCGGATAAACGAGGAATTGTACATGTCGCCGATGCCGACAAAACCGATATCGACGTTTTCGGCCTTTTCCAATACAGCCTTTATGGACGGCATCTGGAGCAGCACCTCCGCCTCGTGTTTCGTCGCGACGGCGGACGGTCCCCAGACGTGGAAGAATTCGACCGGCAGTTTCGTAGCCAGTATGGACGCGAGATCAAACGGCTCGATGGCCAGGTTGGGCTTGGTGTTGCCGATGAGGGCGACAATTTCCTTGGTGACTATCTTGTCCGGCGGATCCAGTTCCCGCGCGAACGAATACAGCGTCCTGCCGCCGCCGACGCCGATGGCCTGGCAGCTCCGGAGCGCCTCGTTGAACCGGTAGGCCATGGCCTTGCCGATGGAGGCGAGGACATCCTCCCCTTCGGGGACAATGAGACATTCCTCGATACCGGCAAGCCGGCACAGTTGCTGTTCAAGTGAAAAAAGAAGGCTCGAGTCTATATCGAGATGGATTTTGACAAAGCCCATCTCGCGGCTGCTTTGAAGAAGTCGCAGCACTTTTGATCGGGAAAGTTTGAGTTTTTCGGCAATTTCCTGCTGGTTGAGGTCGTTTTCGTAGTAGAGCCAGGCGACCCTTTTGATGAGCTGCTCATTTTCAAAACTCACGCTCTTCCCGTTTTGTGAAATGATACTCATATGCTACCTCTGCTTTCATACTACTTCACGAAAACCGCTAGTCAAGGACAATTGTTCAGGAATTGAGATAATATTCAATAAAAAATCTCAAATCGCCATAACGCCATAAATTATAGACAATTAGAAGATAACCTTTTTTCATTCGATTCCAGAACTTCACTGCAATTATACCGGAGCAAGAAAATATGGGACAGGAAAAGACGGCAGGATCAGCGGATTTCAAAAAATAAACTGATCGGCAAGAAATCCGGGACAGTCCGGACAAAACATGGTACAACCCTCGCCCCGACCGAACGGTCGACCGCCCCTGTCGTATTTTTACTTGAGCTTTACGGTCGACTCCGGTATTGTTACCTACTGAAGAAACGTGGTACATTCGATAGGTGTACAAACTGCCTATACAAACCGAATGCCTCCGGGGTGGTTGCCCCGGGACCGCTTGATATCCCCTGCTTCATGCACCTCGCCATGCATCCTCCTCTGCTTGGACGGCGACTGCACCACCGGATTCGGCGCCGGGACTTCATACTCCATGGTCTGATATCCTTGACGTAAATGGTCACCCGTTTAACTACCGCCGCGATCGGTTCACTAAAAATGCGGCTTTATAACATTTATTGTACCCTGATTAATGAAAATAGTTTACAATGGGAAAATGCTGGTCTGACGACCAGGCTTGTTCGGAACACTACAGCATACGCCTTTTGAACAGGCAAGTCGTATAGAAAAAACGGTCTACACGCGTGTCGCTCGCGGAACCGCGACGCGCGGACAGCGCCCAGCGGGGGAGAATCATAAATGCTTGCCGCCCGGTTGAAGGTCATTTTTTTTTACGTTCATGGTCACCGAGATTCTCAGCGCGCTGATATCCTTTGTGGCATGGTGTTTCGTCGTGATCCGCAGACACTCGGCCTCCGACCCGACAGCGGATATCATCGCCGACCTGTTTTTCCTCCTGTCGCCGTTTTTCATTTCCGTCATCGGCTTCCTCATCATCTTCTATAGAAAAATGGTGCATTTTATTAAGGAAAACCACTCGGTCGCCAACCGGGGCCTCCTGTCCGCCGAAATCGTGCTGCTGGCGGCGGGCGCGCTGTCCGTCGTCCTCACCACGTTCTTCGGCACGCCCCGGTCCTCCCAGGTGGTGATCGGTTTTACCCTCCTGGCCATGGCCCTATCCTTGTCCCTCCACCTTATAGCCGCCTATTTCCTCCATAAATGGTACAACCATCCCCGGAACAAACTGAACGTCCTGGTCCTCGGGATGAACTACCGCACCGTGCAGTTCTGCCAAATCATCAATAAAACCTCGCATATCGGCGCCGAGGTCTGCGGCTACCTTGACGAGCGGAAAGTCGACGACGCGCCAAGCACCTACCTCAGCACCCTTGACGATCTGGACACGGTGCTGAAGGCCCGGGTCATCGACATAGTGTCCATCTTCCTGCCGATTCGCTCGTTTTACGATACCATCGGGGATATTATCAAGACATGCGGCTTTTACGGCGTGACGTCGTACCTGGTCGGCAACGTCTTCGAGGCGCACGACGGCATCAGGCGGGTGCAGACCAGCATCAACGATTTCGGCAACATGGCGTATTCCGCCACCAGCGCCGATTATGTCGGCCTGGTGATGAAACGGGTGTTCGACGTCGTCGCGGCCCTCGGCGGCCTGGTGATTCTCTCGCCGATTCTTCTCGGCATAGCGGCCTTTATAAAACTCACGTCCAAGGGACCGGTCCTTTTCAAACAGGAACGTATCGGCCTGAACAAACGCAGTTTCGAAATGCTCAAGTTCCGGACCATGGTGCCGGACGCCGAGAAAATGCTTGATAAAATTGCCGCCCTCAATGAAATGGACGGCGCCGCCTTCAAAATAACGAACGACCCGCGCCTCATTCCCGGCGGCGCTTTTTTACGCCGTCACGGCCTGGACGAACTGCCGCAACTGTGGAGCGTCGTCCGTGGCGACATGAGCCTGGTCGGGCCGCGGCCGTTGTCGCGGCGGGATTTCGACCTTCTGGAGGAGGACTGGCAGCGGAAGCGTTTCTCCATGCGCCCCGGCCTCACCTGCACCTGGCAAATCTCAGACAACAGGAACGAAATTCCGTTCATGCAGTGGATGCAAATGGATCTGGATTATATCGCCCATTGGAAATTCAGATGGGACTTCGTACTTCTTCTTAAAACCGTCAAGGCGGTCATCGTCGGCACCGGAAAATAGCGCGCCGGAGGGACGGACATGAAAATCGCCATGGTCGGGTTGCGCGGAATCGGCGACGACATCGCGGGCGGCGTCGAACGGCATGTCGAGGAGATAGCCGTCCGGATGGCCCGGTTGGGCCACGCCGTCACCGTTTTCGGAAGAAATCCCTATCTTCGCGACAAGGAAACCGACTACCATGGCGTCCGCCTTATACGACGCCCAGCCATCTGCACCAAGCACCTTGAAGCCATAACCAACACAATTTCCTGCCTGCCCGCCATGTGTCACGGCTACGACATCGCCCATTTCCATTCGGTCGGGTCGTCCCTGTTTTCCTTCGTTCCCCGCCTGGCGGGACGAAAGGTCGTCGCCACCGTGCACGGCCTCGATTTCCAACGGTCGAAATGGGGCCGGTTCGCCAAGATGACGCTCTACACCGGCGCTTGGATGAGCGGTCACGCGCCCCACGAAACCATCGTCGTCTCGGAAAAAATGCGGCGATACTACCGGGAGAATTTCCACCGTGACGCCTGGTTTATCCCGAACGGCGTCAACGAGCCGACCCGCCGCGGCCTCGACGTTCTCGGCGAAAAATTCGGCCTGAAGGAAAAGGGCTACCTCCTCTCCCTCGGCCGGCTGACCTCGGAAAAAGGCGTCCATTACCTTATCGAGGCGTTCCGCCAGGTGGACACGCCGGTCAAACTGGTTGTCGCGGGCGATCAGCTCCTCGGCACCGACTACCTGCGGCGCCTTCGGGAACTGGCCGGCGACGACCCCCGCATCCTCTTCACCGGCGCCCTGTACGGGAAGGAAAAGGACGAGGCGTTTTCGAACGCCCTCGGCTTTGTCCTTCCGTCGGAACTGGAAGGAATGCCCATCGCCATGCTGGAGGCCATGAGTTACGGCTGCCCGGTCCTGTCGTCGGACATCACGGAATGCGCGGAGGCATGGGAAACGGCCAGGAAAAACGCCGGAATCGATCTCTGCCGTTCCTTCCGGAGCTGCGACGTCCCGGACCTTGCCCGGGCGCTCCGGGCCTTCCTGGACGACCCCGGCCTGACAGCCATGGGGAAACAGGCCCGGGACTACGTCCTCGACCGCTACAACTGGGACGGCATCGTCGAGGAGACGTTACGGGTTTATTCCCGGGCGCTGACCCGGTAGAATGGCATGAATCGCAGGGTATACACGAAAGGTGCCGCCGTGAGCGTCCGGAACGACCCCATGGTAAACAAACGGTACGACGACATGTTCGCCGCCACCGCCCCCCTTCTCGACCGGCTGGACGCCGACGCGTTCCTCCGGCGGATGGACACATTTTTCACGGCGGACGGCACCGGCGAAACCGCCGCGCGGGCGGGCCGGACCATCGCCGTCATAGCCCTTTTCGTCCCCACCCTCAGGGGCGGCGGCGCCGAACGGGTCGCCGTCAACCTCTCCGCCAGTTGGCTGAAGCGCGGCTACCGGGTCGTCGCCTTCACCAACGAACCGGCGACGCCCAACGATTTCCGGCTCCACGAAAAATTGGAACGGATAGTCCTGCCGGCCGATCGCCTCGAACGCTGGAAGGCGGTTCGGGACCACCTGACGGCGAATGCGGTGGATGTCTGCATTTTCTTCGACGGCTGGCGCCGTCAGACCCAATACGATTTCTTCAGCGCCAAACTGGCCGGTTGCTTCACTATCCAGTCGGTGCACCACATGTTTTTCTGCCCAATCCATGAATTCCGGCCGGAAGAAATGGAATGGCTCCTCGACTACGGCCGTTTCGCCGACGCCTTCACCTGCCTCGGCGTCGACAACCAGCTCTGGTGGCGGGCCGCCGGCATCAAACAGGCCGTTCGCCTGAACAACCAGGTCACTTTCGATCCCGCCGTGGTGGTCCGTTCCGACGGCACGACGAAGAATGTCCTGTTCATCGCCAGGCTGACGGATATCAAGGGCGTCCGCTTTCTTCCGGAGATCATCAGGAAAATCGCCGAACAGGTTCCCGACTTCACATTGCAAATACTCGGACAGTCTACGACGGCCTCCACGAAAAATGGTTCCGGAAGGAAATCGCCCGTCTCGGCCTGGAGGCGAACGTCGAGATGCACGGCTTTACCCAGGACACCCACCTCTTCCTTGCCCGGGCGGCGGTTCTCATCATGCCTTCCCGAATCGAAGGCCAGCCTCTCGTCCGCCTGGAAGCGGCCGCTCAGGGCGTCCCGAACGTCGTCTTTTCCATGCCCTATCTGGAACCGACCGGCGAGGAAAGCGGCTGCATACAGGTCGGGAAGGAGGATGTGGACGGCATGGCCGAAGCGGTGGTGCGGCTCCTCACCGACCGGGACTATTGGCTCCGCATGTCCGACAACGCCGTCCGCGCCGTCATCCCCTTTTCCGAGGAAAACATCCTGGCCGAATGGGAACGTCTGTTCCGGGCCATTCTGGCCAACCGGGTGGAAGAGGAGTTCCGGCCGAGGAAAGCGGTGGACGAGAAGTTCCTCGAAGAAACGATGCAGGAAGTCCGCATCGCCCTCAGGCAGCGCCGGCTCAATGATAAAAGTTTCTTTTACCGCTACCTGCATCCGGACGGGCGCATCGTCTCCACCCTTCTTCCAAAGGGCACCCGGCGAAGAAGGGCCGCCGCCTATGTCGGCCATTGGCTCCAGCAAAAGGCCTGGGAGTTCAGGGAATACCGGACGAAACAGCGCGCCGGCAAATAGAAGGAGGATGCCATGTCTCCCGAAATCAGCATAGTCGTGCCGTTCTACAATGTTGAACCGTATATCGACCAGTGCCTCGACAGCATCCGGAAACAGACCTTCGGCGACTTCGAGGTTCTCTGCGTCGACGACCGGGGCCGGGACAATTCAATTGAGGTGGTGGAAAAGTACGTCCGTCTCGACTCCCGCTTCAAACTTATCCGCCAGGATGAAAATCGCGGGCCCGGCGCCGCCAGAAATGTCGGGATGCGGATGGCCGGCGGAAAATACATCACCTTCATCGACCCGGACGACTGGGTCGAACCCGACCTTCTGGAAAAAGAACACGAGGCGATTGTCCGGCACGGCGTCGACAGCGTGTGGATCCGCTTCCGCCGGTACTACGAAGACGACGGCCGCTTCGAACCGGCCATCGTCCAGGCGCCGGCCGGTCTGGTGAAGCTGGACGCGGACATCGTGACCGGGAACCTCGGATCGGGCTGCGACAAACTGTGTTCCCTGCCGTTCCTTCGCCGGAACGGGGTGGAGTTTGACGAAGGCATCTTCCACGAAGACCTCGGGTACGTCTTCCGCCTCTGCTGCTGCGCCGGGACGATTTACCAAATTCCCGACGCCTTGTACAACTACCGTCAGCGCAAGGGTTCGACAAGCACAAACGCGTATGCCGGCAGCGGCAGAATGCTCGACATGCTGGAGGGCTGGCGGCGTTCGCTCGCGTTTTTACGTGAACGGGGCATGTTTGAAGAAAAAAAGGAATGGCTCCTTCGGTTGTACGAATCGCATTTCGGCCTCTACCTGTTTCTCCGGCCGTGCAAACTGGAGGGGGTGGCCCGGCTCCGCGATTTCCTCCGTGAAATCGATTTTCCCGCCGCCTACGAACCGACCGGCGCGGAGGTTCTCAAGGCGGTTGCCGGTTGCGGAAAAGTCCATTGCTGGAATCTTGTCTACTTCTTCTTCCTCGCCCTGACCCGGCTCCATCCGAACCGGAGCGCGAGGGAAAGGTGGAAGGTCTGGCTGCGGGTGAAGTTCAGGGCAAAGTAGCCGGGAAGGTACCGAGGGTATCGGGCTGCCCGACGATGGCTGGAAGCCGCCGGTTTCCGATTCCATCCCCGGTATGGCGAGCGCCCGTTTCCGTACCTGCGTCTTTCGCCTCAAGGGGCGGCGTCGCAATGACGACGCAGGGCCGGGACGATGCGTGCCGATCTGCCGGGATATATTCGCCGACGTGACCGGCGGCGGGATTGAATGACGAATCGGTTTCCTCGGACAGGGGATGAACGTGCTGGAAATTTTCGTATATGCGCTGATTGCGGTGCAGCTCGCCTTTCTCGCCTGGATAGTCGGGCTGTGGATGCTGGCTATCCGCTCTCTCTTTCCAAGGAC
>JAJQFC010000108.1:34957-35577 GCA_021201355.1 Planctomycetaceae bacterium
ACGAAGGTGAGATCGTCGGACGGACGGTCGAAAAAATCCTGGCCCGCGACTACCCCCGCGACAGCTTCCGCCTGAACGTTGTGGCCGACAACTGCGAGGACGACACCGCCGGCATCGCCCGGAACGCCGGCGCCACCGTCCTCGAACGCCGCGACCCGGTCAATCGGGGCAAGGGTCACGCCCTCGCCTACGCCCTGGAAACGCTCAAGGACGAAGCCGGCGACGCCGTCCTGTTCCTCGACGCCGACAGTTCGCCGGAACGCGATTACCTGCGGGTCCTCGCATCGTACCGGGCGCGCGGGGATGTCATGATTCAGGGTTGCTACGACGTCACCGAGCCCGACCGCAACTGGTTTACCCGGCTCACCGCCACGTCGTTTGTTCTCCGGAACCGGTACCAGTTCCCCGCCTGCGACGCCTGGGGCCTCACTCTCCCGCTTCGCGGTTCCGGCATGTGTTTTGAACGAGCCCTCATCTACCGTCTCGGCTGGGAATCGCACGGTTTGAACGAGGACATGGAAATGACCCTCAGGCTGATCCGGGACGGGATACCGGTCACCTTCGCGCCGCAGGCGGTGTCGCGGCAGTTCATGCCCGCCACGCACATTTGCAGGGAAAAC
>JAJQFC010000099.1 GCA_021201355.1 Planctomycetaceae bacterium
TCCTCGGCCGGAACATCCACTTCGGCGTCCGCGAACACGCCATGGGCTGGTTCACGAACGGCATGGCCCTGCACGGCGGGTTTATCCCTTACTCCGCCACCTTCATGGTGTTCCACGATTTCATGCGGCCGGCGGTGCGGTTGTCCACCATGATGAACCTCCACAACATCTTCGTCTATACCCACGACTCCATCGCCGTCGGCGAGGACGGCCCGACCCACGAGCCGATCGAACAGTTGGCCACCCTCCGCGCCCTCCCGGGCCTCAACGTCTGGCGTCCGGCCGACGCCAACGAAACGCTGTACGCCTGGCAGGCGATGATCGAAAAGAAGACCGGCAGCCACGCTATCTGCCTGTCCCGCCAGAACCTGCCGGTCCTCGACCGGACCCGCTACGCCGCCGCCCGGGAGACCCTGAAGGGGATGTACATCCTCGACACCGACACCGAACGGTCGGCCGAAATTCTCATTATCGCCAGCGGCAGCGACGTCCACCTCGGCCTGGCCGTGGCAGACAAGCTCCGGGAAGCCGGGCGGGCGGTGCGGGTGGTGTCGTCTCCCTGCATCGAGGTGTTCAAGACCCAGGCCGAAGGCTACCGTAAGAAAGTGTTGCCGAAGCGCCTCAAGAAGCGTCTCGTCATCGAATCCGGGGTGGTCCAGGGCTGGGAAGGGGTGCTCGGCGATTCCGGCATCTTTATCGGCATGGATTCATTTGGCTTGTCCGGGAAGGCGGAGATGGTGGCGGAAAAGCTCGGCATGTCCGTCCCGGCCGTGATGGCGAAAATCGAGGAAGCGGGCTGGTAAACCGGACCGCTATTTCCGGCGCCATACCCGGTACGCACTTCGTACACATCGGTTTGAGAAACGATCCGCAGCCGCATGCCGGTAGCCCCGGTCTGCGGCTGTTGTATTGTACCGGAGTCGAATGTAATTCGACCGGGTGGATACGAATGGCCGGCGGCAACGCCCGGTTCCGGTCCGGCAGGCGGAAAGCACACTCTCGCAATCCGGTCGGCGGTTTCGTATACTGGAGGTACCGGAGTATAGTGCCACCGTATGCGGTCCCACGACCAACCAGAACCGCATCACCGTAAACGGTGCGCGGGCGCGAAAGCGGAGTCACACCCGATGCAGAGACGGCTTGCCGAGAGCCTTTTCCTCTTCCTTCTCCTCACTCTGATCCGGCCGGTCCCGGCCGGCGAATCCGGCGTCACCCTTGAGCGCGGGGACGGCGCCGTCGCCGTCGCCGACCGCGACCGCATCGCCAGAACCATCTACCGCCACGATTTCGAAAATTTCCGGGATCCGGACAGCGGCCGCCTCCTCCCCGAGTCCGCCGCCATCGGCACCACCGGTTGGCCCGACTTTTGGGAACCGATACGCGCCGTCGGCTATCCGGAATACCTCATCCCCACCGTCCGCATCGAAGCGGACGAAAGCGGCTTTATCCCGGGGAGCTATCGGGACGTCCCGAACCGCGCCCTCAGGATGGACTTTGACGGCACCCGCCTCGGCATCCGGACCCGCATCCCGGTCCCTATCGATCCGACCCTGGCCTACGAGTATTCCATCATGATCCGGGATCTTAACTTCCAGGGCGCCCGCATTCGGACCGGCATCGACTGGATGCGCATCGAAGCGGCGGCCAGTTCGGTCCTCCGCTCGGACATCATCCCCGGCGTCGATACCGGGCAGGAGGACTGGCCCGTCACCCCCTACCGGATGCTTGTGAACGACCCGCCGCCCGAAGCCAACGCCGCCCGGCTGTTCTTCATCCTCGACCGGGACCCCGGGAGTATCGGCGGCGCCTACCACGGGAGCGTCTGGGTCGACAACGTCACCCTCCGGCCCCTGCCGAAAATCCACATCGAAGCGCCGCGCCAGGCCGGCGGCGGTCGGGTCATCCCGGTCCGCTATGCCGGGCTGTTCGACAACATCCCCGATCCGAACAATCCCGGGTATTTCCGCGGCAAACGCTACACCAGGATGGTGGAAATCACCGACGTCTACGGCCAGCCGATGACCACTGACCCGGGCCGGCAGCTGCCGGTTGAAGCCGACGACGACGGCTTCGCGGTGGAGGACATCGCCTTTCCCCGGGAGCGGTTCGGCGTTTACTATTTCAATATCCGCCTCTATGACGCCGACGACCGCCTCGCCACCGACGTCATGCGTTCCGTCGCCGTCATGGCCCCAGAACGGCCCCGGGACGGCATGGCCCTCCATTCGTCCAGCCCGACCTTCGGGGTCCGGGCCGGCATTATCCCGGACGGCATCCTGAAAACCCCCGGCCTTCTCCGCCGCATCCTCGAGCGTTCCGGCGTCCGCATAACCAAGGTTGTGCCGTGGCGGGATTCGTACAACACCAGCGGTGAAAACAACGACTATTACCTTTCCCTCGTCGACGAAATCCGCACCCTGCGATCGGCCGGCATCAATGTCACCGGGGTTATCAGGCCGCCAAGCGGAATGTTTGGCGAAGGCACCCTCTTCGACGCCGCCGCCACCTACCCGGACCGCCTCGCCGCCATCCTCTCCGAGGCCGGACGCCACCTCGGCCTGTTCATGGACGGCTGGCAGTGGGGCGAGGACGACGATCCGTCGTTCTCCCTCATCCCGGCCGGGAGCAACCTGGAAAACCTGGCCGGCACCCTGCGGAACTTCGCCGGCGGCATGCCCATCGCCGCCAGCGTCAATCTTGGCGACCCCGCCCTGCCCGCCTTCCCGGACCCGGTCGCCACGGTGGAAGGGTTTATGCGGGACACCGTTCCGGCCGGCCAACTTTGGCCGGCGGCGGCGCCTCTTTTCCCCTGGTTGTTTGAACCGTTTTATCTGGAACGCGGCGCCATCTACCCTCCGGCCCGCCTCTCCCGGCTGGCGCCGCCGCCGCCGATGGACCGGCTGGAGGAACAGGCCCGGCTGGCCAGCCGGTCGAACGCCTGGCTGTCCCTCGAACCCTACCGCGCCCACGCCCACGAACCGAACGCCGCGTCGGAACGGGTGCAGCTCGAAGACATTATGATCAGGACGATATACGCCACCGCCATCAGGCCGGAGGTGGTGTTCCTTGGCGACCTGTTCGATCCGGAGCGGGGCCTTCTCCGCCGGGACGTCATGGGCGGGAACACGCTGGAGACGATGGCCCGGCCGTCGTTCCTGGCCGTGGGCACGATGTCGGAACTCCTTGAGGGGACGGAATACCTCGGGCAACTCTACCTCCTGCCGCCGTTCGAGGCCCATGTCTTCCGCCGGCCGGGGACGGACCAGTCCGTCATCGTCATCTGGCACCACGACGCCCGGGACGAACTCCGCATGCAACGGGTCGAGATAGCCAACGGCCCGGCCCTCGAACTGGTGGATTGGGCCGGGAACCGGACGCCGCTGCCGTCGTCGTTCCCGGTGCACCGGGTGCCGTCGTTCATCACCCGCCTGCCGGCCGGCCGGGCCCGGACCCCGCTGCGCGTGCGGATCGATCCGCGCCTGCCGGTGAAGGCCCAGACCCGGCGCCAGACCCAGATGATCGAGGTCGTCAATCATATGTCCCGTCAGACGCCCCTCATGATCCGGCTTAAATACGCCGCCCGCCTCCCGGAAGGCGGCATGGAGAACAACTGGATGGTCCAGCCGGAAGAACTCCGGATCAACCTGGCGCCGCTGTCGCCACAACTCGATCCCGGCCGGCTCCGCTACGTTGTCTCCCCCGACCCGAACAGCCAGATCCAGGAGGCGGCGCCGAACCGGGCCGACGCAAGCGGCTTGAAGATTGCCCAGGTGAACGCCAGTATTAATTCGTCGCCGCCGGCCGACATCCTGTTCTACCTGCCGTTCAACCTCCGCTCCGACATCGACGTCGAAGTCGAGCGGCTGGTCCGGGTCAACGACCCGAACTTCATCACCCTTCAGCTCCGGCTGCGCTGGTTCCCGCCCGAGGCGGAACGGCGGCGCGGCGAGATCAAACTGACCCCGTACTTCCTCCGTCACGGCCAGATGAAGGAATCGGCGCCGTTCCCGGTGTCGGTAAAGGCGTCGCCGCCGGAGGACCGGGGCAACCCGAATGCGCCGTTCGAAGCGGTTGAACTGCGCATCCCCCGGCGGCCGCCGATGCGGACCTGGGTCGGCCTCGACGAAATGGGCGGCAGTAATTTCTATATTGCCGACGTCACCGACTTTATTCTGGCGGAATAAAAATCTTATGACAACCGGTGCACCCGACCCGGACGAGATTGTCCGGGCCACGACTTCGACAGCATCACCGGACCCGGGCTCGGCTACGGGTTCGACTCCGGATACGATTTCGGACACGGCCGAGGGCCCGGACCCGATCTCGACCCCGACGTCGATCCCGGATTCGGCCCCGGGCCCGCCGACATAGCCGGATTTACTCCCGGATCAACCCCCGGCCCTGAACCAGGCTCCGGCCCCCGCCTCCCCCTCCGTTCCGGCGACGGCGGATGCCGCCGTTCCGTTCCCGGACGTCCTGGCCGCGTTTCGGGAAAATCCCCTGAGCCTTCTCGGCCGCATCCCCGGCGTCTGGCTCGTCGACAAACCGTCCGGGCCGTCCAGCAACCTGGCCGTGGTGCGGGCGCGGAAGCGCCTCGGCCTCAAGCGGGTCGGTCACGCCGGCACCCTCGACCCGCTGGCTTCCGGCCTCCTCCTTCTCCTTGCCGGCAACGCCACCCGCCTGTTCGACCATATGCAGGAGTTCAGCAAGACCTACACCGCCGGCTTCCGCCTCGGCGTCCGCACGGACAGCCAGGACATCACCGGCGTGCCGGTTCCGGACCATGCGCCGTCCCGCCGTCCGCCGCTTGACCGTGACGATGTCGTCGCCGCCCTCGACGCGTTTCGCGGCACCATCCGCCAGATACCGCCCATGCACAGCGCCCTTAAAAAGGACGGCCAGCCGTTGTACCGGCTGGCGCGGAAGGGCATTGTCGTCCATCGGGAGGCGCGGGAAGTGACGGTTCATTCGCTCGACCTGGCCGAGTTCGACGGGACCGAGGGCGTGGTGCGGATGGTGGTGTCGAAAGGGTTTTACGTCCGGACGCTCATCGACGACCTGGGCGTCAGCCTCGGCACCGGCGCCGTCATGACGACGCTCCGGCGGGAGGCGATTGGGCCGTTCAGGCTGGATGTGGATTCGGAAGCGCGCGGTGAGAAAGGAATACTCACCGGATTATTTTGAATAAAAGGGTGTCATCTCTTTTTGGCGTGCACCAGGCACATGCCGCCGAATATGTCGTAGTCGAACGATATATCCGTGAAACCGGCCGTTTCCAGCATTGCCCGATATTCCATTTCCGTGTACGCCTGCCCGCTGTCATATGAATTCAGGAACACCATGCTGTACGCCAGGGAGATCGGCGGACCAAGGCGGGAATTATCCATGACGGTACCGATGATGTACAGGTCCGCCCCGGGCGCCATGGCCTGACCGACATGGGCGACCGTGGCCTGGGCGTCCGGCCGGGAAAGGGTCTGGACGACGGCGCGGAGGACGGCGACGTCGTAAACGCCTGTCGGCGCTTCGCGGCACAAATCAACCGCCGAGACGCCGATACGGTCGGAAGTACCGGATTCGGCGATGAACTGTTCGGCCATTTTCACGACGTTCGGGAGATCCGCCACGGTCGCGGTGAGGCCGGGAAATTTTCGGCAGAGGGCAATGGAGACGCCTCCCGTGCCGCCGCCGGCATCCAGGAGCGTCGTATAGCGGGAAAAGTCCACCTTGTCCGCCAGTTCCTGGCCGCCGCTGAGGCTATGGGGAAATTGCCGGCGGAAATACTTCAGCAACTGGTTGTCCGGCAGGCCGTGGAAATCTAGCTTGGCCTGGGGCGTACCGGTCCTGATGCTTTCGGCCGTTTTCAGGCTCATTTCCCAGATGGATTTGTAAAACCCGCTCGACGACCCCATGTAATCGGGACTGTCCTTGACCAGAAAATGGTCGGCTTCCCCGGTATTGGCAAACACACCGTTATCCACACGCAGTACCCCGGCCTTGACCAGCAGGTAAAGAAGCGGAGTGAGTTTGTCCTCCCGCACCGCCATCCGCCTCGCCAGATCCCCGGCGGTCAGAGGCGCGCCTTTCAGGAAGGTGAAGACGTCAAGCTCGATGCCGGCTATAACCGCAAAGGACGGAAACACGCCATACAGGTTCTCGTTGATAACGATCGGCTTCATCATTGTCTCCATAAGTGCGCCCGGTACGCCCGCATCTCACGACGTCGCAAGACCGGTATGGAGTATACCCGGGAAACTGCTCGACGGATAGTCGGACATTCAGGATTGGACCAGGTCCTACAACACCTTGGCGAGGAGAAGGGTGATGACGAGTATCATCATCGGCCTGACTATTTTGACGCCGTTCCGGATCGTCAGCCGCGTCCCGACGAAATTGCCGGCGATGACGAAAAACGCGCAGGGAATGCCGATGTTGTAGTCCACTTCGCCCGAGATCATGAAAGTGACGGCGGCGGAGCAGTTTGAGGCGAAGTTGACAATCT
>JAJQFC010000063.1 GCA_021201355.1 Planctomycetaceae bacterium
GGCGAGGAATGAGTCGTCCATGCTCACGGCGTCGGCAAGAACCAGGTCCGCCACCACCGCCGCCACCGCCTCCTCCGCCGCTCTGGAAGGCGGACGGTGGCCGCGATGTACGGCGCAGTCGGGAGCGGGCAGTCGGGCGTAATCGACCTTGCCGTTGGCAATGAGGGGCAGGGCGTCGATCACCTGGATTGTTCCCGGCATGGCGTGAGCCGGAAGCAGTCCGGCCAGATAAGTCCGGAACGGCTCGACATCGGTTTCGCCGTTCAGCGTCAGGTAGAGGCACAGTGTCCGCTCTCCCGATGCGCCGGTCCGCACCGTCGCCGCCGACCGGACGACGCCGGGATACGCCGCCGCCGCCGCTTCGATTTCGCCGAGCTCGATTCGGTGGCCGCGTACCTTCACCTGAGAGTCCATGCGCCCGGCGATATCGAGGACGCCGTCCCCCCGTATGCCGTCCCGCCTGAGCCACCGCGCCCGGTCGCCGGTGCGATAGAGCCGGGCATGGACCGCGTCCTCCGCATCGGGACGGTGAAACGGATTGTCGCGGAACTTGTCCCTGGTCAACTCCGGCCGGTTCAGGTAGCCACGGGCCAGTTGCGGGCCGGAAAAACACAGTTCGCCGTACACGCCGACGGGACACGGATTGCCGTCCGTATCGACGACGTAGGCGCGGAGGCCGGGGAGCGGCTTTCCGATGGGGATGGCGCCGACCGCCTCCGACACCGTATGCGCCGCGCAAGTGACGGCGCATTCGGTCGGGCCGTATTCGTTTACCAACACATAGCTGGAAGGGACGTAGCGGCGCAGCGGTTCGCCGCCCGTACTCATAAAGCGAAGGCGGGGCGGAGCGCGGTCCGCTCCGTAGCGCATCATGAATTCTTCCGCCAGCAGGGTGGGAAGATCGACGTGGGTGACGCCATGGGCGACAAGATAGCCGTGGAGCGGCACGGGATCCCGGCGGGCGTCTTCGGGAAGGATATGCACGCCGGCGCCGAACATGAGGGGCGGCCACACCATCGCGACGGCGGCATCGAAAGTAAAGGCGGCGTGTTCAGCCGCGATGTCGCCCGGTCGCCAGCCGTACCGATCTTTACTCCAAAAGCAAAAATGCGCCAGGGCGCGGTGCTCGACAACGACGCCCTTGGGAACGCCGGTGCTGCCCGAAGTCATGATAATGTAGGCCGCGTCGTCAGGCGACGGAAGCGGGAAGGACGGAGGCACGGCATTTAAGGATGCTGACGCTGAAAGGGCGTCGTAGGCGGCATCGTCCAGGATGAAGGCGGGACGAACATCCCGAAGGATGTCGTCGATGCGGGACGCCGGCCATTCCGGATCGACGGGAACATATGCGCCGCCGGCGACCATGACGGCGAGGGCCGCGACGAATTGCCGATCGCTTCTCCTCATGGCGATTGCCACCGGCGTCTCACGGCCGACGCCGGCCGCGACGAGGGATGCGGCGAGAACATCAACCTTGTGTTCCAGTTCCTTGTATGTCATTCTCGTTCCGGCGAAGGCGAGGGCGAAGGCGTCCGGGTGGGCTCCGGCCGCTTTTCGCCAGCACGAAACGACGGTCGCTTCCGCGTTCCGTTTTGCGGCGCCACCGGCGGTCGCCGGCGGATTGAATTCGACGAGAATTTCCTGCCGTTCCTCGGCGTCGGGAATGGCTACGTCGTCCGGACAGACGTCCCGGTTGGCAATCACCGCCTCGAGGAGGGTGCGAAAATGCCGGGCAATGTCCCGTACCGAGTCGGGCGGATGCCTGTTGGCGTTAAATGAAAATTCAACCGTGGCGCCGACGGAACCAAGGGAGAAGCCGGCGATAAAGTCGGCGGCCAGTCCGCCGTGGCTGTCCACCATCCGCACGGCTGTTTCCTGTTGCGGGTCGACGACGACAAGATGGGGGGGCAAGGACGACGCCGGGTTGTACCAGTCGCTGCATGTCGGCCAACCCGAGAAACCCGTGCCGTTCGGCGGCGGCAAGGTCGGCGCTCCAGCGATGAAACCACTGCGCGAACGATTGGCCGATTCCCCAATCGGCTTTGACGGGAATCGTGTTGACGCACATGCCGACGAGATTTTCGGCCCCGGCGTAGCCGCCCGCACGTCCGGAGACAATAAGGCCGAACAGGGAATCGGCCCGGTTATACCGGGACAGGAGCGCGGCCCAGGCGGCCTGGAGCAGGCGGGCCCGGGTCGTTCCCAACGCCCGCGCGGCGTCGGTCAATCCGGCGAAATTCTCGAGGCGGCAGGCATAGTCACGGCGAAGAGGGACGCCGTCGTCACGGAGTTGTCCGGGCAGGGCCGGGGTGGCCGGATCGATTCCGCCAAGGTAGTCCCGCCACCACGCCTGATCGGCCGCCCTGTCGCGCCGGTGCAGCCAATGCACATAGGCGGCAAAAGAAGGGCGCGGGGCGTCGGGCGTCGCCGTCTCCGTCGCCTCCGCGAACAGGGCGTCCAGGAGGATTCGAACACTCCAGCCGTCGAGTATCGCATGGTGGAACGTGAGGAGGAGGTCGTAGCCTTCGTCGCCGCGATCGAACAGATCCATCCGGCACAATACGTCCCGTTCCGGATTCATGCCGGCGCGGGCCAGGGCGGTCGCGCGCCGGAGAACGCCCTCTTCCCGCGCGACCGGCGTTTCTCCGGAAAGATCCGTGATGGTGAACGGCACCTGCCTGTCCCGGAGGGCCGCCTGCCAGAAGACACCGTCTTTATCACGCCTGAACGAGGTGCGGAGGACGGCGTGGTTCCTGACCAGGTGTTTCCAGCGCCGGCGCAGCGTATTCAACTCCACCGTTCGTGGAGCGCGAAACCGGAGGACCGACACGTACGGCGTCCCTCCGTCGACCGATACCGACGCGAGTGATTCAAACAACATGCCTTCCTGCATCGGCGTGACCCGGCAGGCATAATCGACGGCGGACCGCTCAGCCATTGCCGTCGCTCCAGTCGCTGGTGAACAAGTCGAGAATTGCGTCCGGTACGTCCTCGCCGGCTGCCTCCTCCGTGCCACGACCGAGCGGCTCGGCATAGAGTCTTTTCATCAGGCCCACCATGTCGCCGAAGCGCGGTCGCGCATACAGTTCCGAGGCGGGAAGCGCCCAGCCGGCCGTCCGTAACCGCGACTCCATCCGTATGGCGAGAAGGGAGTCGCCGCCGGCGTAAAAGAAATTCTCCAACGGCGTGGCCGGTTCCCGGCCGAGGTGATGCGCCCAGGCTTCGGCAAGGACGCGGCGCTTTTCTGCCGTATCCTCCGCCGGACCGTCATCCGTCTCCGGAGCGTCCGGCGTGCTCGTCTTATCGGCCGGGTCTGCGGCGGCGCCGATTGGTTCGGTTTGGCAAAGATTGACCGGGAGTTCGTCGACATCGTCCACCGATGCCGCGACAAGGGCCACGAGCCGGCGGAGCCAGGCGGTGGCGGTACTTTTCCGGTAGAGGTCGCGGGCATAGGTGAGGGCCAGGACTGTGCCGTCCCGCTCGTCCCTGACGTCGAGCACCATGTCGAAGAGCGCCCTCGGATTGGTGGCGCGGAGAATCTCGATGTCCAGTCCGGGAACCGGCGGCATCGGCGGCCGAAGCGGCACGTGGTTCATCATGACGTCGAAAAACGGAGTGCGCCCGGGATGGCGCGGCGGTCCGACCAGTTGGACGATCCGCTCCAGCGGGCACGATTGATGGCGCATGGCGCCAAGAAAGGTGTCGCGAACATGGTCAAGGAACCGGCGGAACGGCGCCGATTGGTCAGGCGAAAGCCGGAGCGGAAGGGTGCGGACAAACATGCCGACGCAGGACAATGCCTCGTGGTGATCGCGTCCGGCGAGAGGAACGCCGACGACGACATCGCCGCCACCGCCCGACAGGCTGTCGAGAAGCACCGCGAACGCGCCGAGGAGCCACTGGAAGCGGCTGACCCCGATGGACGCGGCCATGGCCGTCAGGCGCCTGTCGAGACGTTCGTCCAACCAGCTTTCAACGCAGTCGGCGCCTCCCGTCAGTCGGGCCGGCCGGGGAAAATCCTCCCGCAGCCGCAACAGCGGGACGCCGTCGGCAAACCGTTCGGTCCAGAACGCCTCGGCCCCGCGCGCCTCACCGTCCGACAGTCGCTCCGACCGCCATCGTTCATAGTCGTGGGCCTGCGTCGGCGCCGACAGCGCCGTGCCGGTGTACAGTTGCCAAAACTCCTCCATGAGAATGCGTAGGGATATGGCGTCGGCAATAATATGGTGTGTGCGAAGTCGGAGGCTGTGGTATTCGTCGCCGTGGCGCTCCAGAACGGGATCGAACAACGGCGGCCGGGAGAGGTCGAACGGACGGCGGCCCGCGTCGGGATGGTTCTTATCGATGATGCGCTGTTCCGTAACGGTCGTGTCCGCCAGTCGCATGACGGGGTCTTCGTCCGTCGCCACGAAGAAGGCGCGGAGGATGTCGTGCCTTCGCGTCAGTTGGGTCAAGGCCGAGCCGACCCGATCCACGTCGAGCCGCCCGTGGATGTCGCAGGAGATTGTCACGTCATAAGCGCCTTCGTCCCGGCCCAGTTTCGACACTGTCCACATCTGACGCTGCTGGGGCGTCAGCGGATAGGACGGGGATTTTGGATAGGCGGGAACGCCGCCGTTCCCGTCGTTCCGCCTGGAGTGTGATGCCAGGCCGCCGGCGACGGCACGCGGCGTCGGATGGCGAAAAAGGAATTCGTACGACAGGTCCACCCCGAGGTTCTTCCTGACGGCCATCTGGAGCCGGAGCAAATCAAGGGAATTTCCGCCCATTTCAAGAAAGCTGTCGGACGGTCCGTATTCGTCGTCCGCCAAACCCAAAACGCCGGCGAACAGGCCGCACAGTCCCCGTTCCGTCCCGGAGCGCGGTTCGTCGCTCCGCAGGGTTCGGCGACCGCGCCGCGTCGGATCCGGAAGGAGCGCCGGATCGACCTTGCCGTTGACGTTCCGGGGCAGATCGTCGACACGAATGAGAAAAGAAGGACGCTGGTGCTCCGGCAGGGTTGCCGCCAGGGCCGCCTCGAGCGGCGTCGCATCGGTCTCGGCGCCGGTATACCACGCCACCAGAGTCTTCCCTCCCGCCGGATTCGTGACCGGCGCAACGACGCAATCTTTGACGCCAGGCAGGGCGGCGAGAGCCAGTTCCGCCGTTCGCGGCTCTACCCGCATCCCGCGTATCTTTACCATACGGTCGCGCCGGCCGCGGTATTCCAAGAGACCGTCGGCGTTCCGTACCGCCATGTCACCCGACAGGAACATCACCGCGTTGTCCGCGTCGATCGGTTCGGGATGGGGAATAAACCGCCGACGGTTCTCCTCAGCCAGGCCAAGATAACCACGGGCCAGCAAGATCCCGGACACCGCCATTTCGCCGATGTCGCCGTCGCCTACCGGAAGACGGTTTTCGTCAAGAAGGGTGACCGTGGTTCTGGCGAACGGTGCGCCAAGGGGAATGGGACCGGCACAGGCGCGGCGGAGGCTATGGAACGTAACCGACCCGGAGTTTTCCGACATGCCGAGGGAATAATCGATGGCGTACGGCGCCGCACCGCACGACCGGAGTTCGCCGCCCGCGACGCGCACATGCCTGAGGCGTCCCGGCCGGCACGCGTGACTGTATGCTTCGGCGACGTCCGGCGGCATGAAGAGGAATTCGATGTCGTTCTCGACTATGTATTGTTCAAGAAGAATGAGGTCGCGCCGGACAGCGTCGGGGAGAATGTGCAATGTCTGCCCTGTCGCCAGGGGCCAGTACAGTTCCCACTGGGACGCGATAAAACCGAATGGCGCGAACGCGGCCGTATTCCCTCCGGGCGTAACGCCCATGTGACGGGACTGCCAATCAATCATCGCGTCTATACTTTTATGCTCGATAACAGCGCCCTTGGGTTTTCCGGTCGATCCCGATGTGAACACCGCGAGCGCGATGGAGCGGGGCGTCAGGGCTGGCGGTGGGATGTCCGGACAGGTGCTGATTTCAGGTGTAACGCCAATTATTCTTCCGGCCGCCCGGTAGCGGTCGAAACACGGTGTCGGTCCGGGGTCTCGGCACACGACGGCCGAGGCGCGGGTGGTCTCGAGAATGTGTTCGATATGGCTGTCGGGGGAGTCGGCGGGAATGGCGACATAACAGCCGCCAGCCCGGAGCGTGGCTATGATCCCGACGATGATGTCCGACCTTCTCGCGGAGACGACCGCCACCCACGGCGACTCTGATTCCGCGGGAGCGCCGATATTGTAATGCGCCGGATCGGTCGGCCGGCCAACGCCGCATTCTCGGATGTCGGCGGCCACGCACAGACTAATCCGCGATAATTCGCCGTAGGTTATCGTACCGAATTCATCCACCACCGCCGGTCGTTCCGGGAAGGCGGCAACGTGCTGATCAAACAGCCGAAGAAAGTGACTTCCCGAATCGGCAGGCATTAAAAAAGTCCCGTGCGGCGGTGAAGATACTGGTGGCGGCGAACAAAGAACGGTGAACCGCTTCAACTA
>JAJQFC010000254.1 GCA_021201355.1 Planctomycetaceae bacterium
CTCCGGGCCGGGTCGCTATGCACAACCAGGGTCATGAATTCGGAACGAATCGGGTTAAACGATGTTTCCGGAATGACCACGCCGACCTGGCCTTCACTTAAATACGGTTCTATTCCGAGGACGCGGACGCCGCCGTAAGGATCGGCCGGTTCATAGACCGGCTTTTTGACCGGGCTGGCCTTAAGTTTGATCGGCTTCTCCGCGTCGGCTGCGTCCGAATGCGGTTGTGCGGTCTTGGTCGGCGCCTTCTTGAACGGTTTTTTGATCGAAGCATCCGGCTTTTTACCAATTCCGAGAGATATAATACCGGGTTTTGTCGACGTTCCCGGCATGTGTGCGGCAAGGCGGATGCCGCCGCTGACCGCTTCCTCACGTTGGGCCAGAAGGGAACTCCGGAGACTGGTATTTTTGGCGCCGCTTTTGCCTTTAACGCGTTTTTTCTTTTTGCCGCCCTTTGTAGATGCGCCTTCGGTTTCCTCTTCGGAGTCACTGGGCAGCGAATCGGTGGCGGCCGAATTTTGAGGTTGGGCGTCCATTCGGGGACGAGGTACCGCTTCTGCCGCGTCTTTATCCAGCATTTCGGACGAATAATACTCCATCGGTTTTGCACCAGCATCTTCGTCGACGATGTCGGCGGCGGTGGACTTTTCGTCCCCATCGCGATCGGGTACGGCCATCTCTTCGTCGAACCGGAGCGGCGCTTCGGCTTTTCGGCCCTTGGCGTATTTAGACCGGTCGGAGGTGACAGCAATGTCGGTATCCGTATCGGAACCGGAGTTTCGGTCCAGGCCTGCTTCCAGGACGGTCAAGACCTTGCTCGCCATACCGGCGGCGTGATCGCCGGCTTCGGTGCCGGAGTCGACGCCGGGAACTTCCACACGCCAGTTGTTTTTTCGGAGCGGGGTGATTTTCAGGCCGGCGTGCCGGAGTAGCATGACGCCGCGCCGGACCGATTTGTCGGTAAACCCCACGGCCAGGGCGGAATCGAGCCGTCCGATGGAATTCAAGCCAACCGCCATCATGCGGATGCGGAGGAGCTGATCGTCGAAACAGCGTTCCACCGGGCGCGGCAACGGGCCGTAGCGGTCGCGGGTATAGCGGCGCGTGCTTTCCAGTTCGTCCTCCGAACGGATGCGGGTGAGACGGCGGTAAAATTCGATACGCTGCTGCTCGGACGGGATGTATTCGGGCGGGATAAACGCCCGGGTGCCGAGGTCGAGTTCGGCCTCGATATCCTCCGGAACGGTTTCGCCTTTCTGGGCGGCGACGGCCCGTTCCAACAGTCGGCAGTACAGGTCAAACCCGATCATATGAATATGGCCGGATTGTTCGACGCCAAGCAGATTGCCGGCGCCGCGGATTTCCAAATCCCGCATGGCGATGCGGAAGCCGGCGCCAAGTTCGGTGTATTCCTGCAAGGCCTGGAGGCGTTTCGTCGCCTCAGGGGATATCGGCCGCTTTTCCGGAACGAGGAAATAGGCATAGGCCTGGTGCTTGTAGCGGCCGACACGGCCGCGAAGCTGGTGCAGTTCGGACAGGCCGAAGTGGTCCGCTTCGTTGACGAAAAGGGTGTTGACGCTCGGGATGTCGACGCCGCTTTCGATAATCGTCGTGCAGACGAGGACGTCCAGCTTGCCGTCAAGGAAGTTCGACATCACTTCGAGGAGCTCTCCTTCCGCCATCTGGCCGTGGCCGACGCCGAAGCGCGCCTCCGGCACCAGATGCTGAAGCTGGGCCGCCATTTCGTCGATATTGTGGACGCGGTTATGGAGGAAGAAGCACTGTCCGCCACGAGCCAATTCGCGAAGAATCGCCCGGCGGACAATGTCCTTCGACCAGCGGACGACCATGGTTTTGACCGAATGCCGTTCGCGCGGCGCCGTGGTCAGGTTCGATATGTCCCGGAGACCGAGGAGGGACATGTAAAGGGTACGGGGAATCGGTGTCGCGGTCATGGTGAGGATGTCGACGTCGGCGCGAAAGCGCTTGAGACGTTCCTTGCTTTCGACGCCGAACTTCTGCTCTTCGTCAATGACGACCAGACCGAGATTTTTGAAATCGACGTCGTTCGACAGAATGCGGTGGGTGCCGATGACGACGTCCACCTTGCCTTCACGGACGTTTTCGGCAATGCGCCGCTGCTCCGCCGGCGACCGAAACCGGGACAGGCACTCGACCGTCACCGGGTAGTCCGCCATCCGGCTTGAAAACGTCCGGTAATGCTGTTCCGCCAGGATGGTGGTTGGAACAAGGACCGCGACCTGGTACCCGGCATTCACCGCCCGGAATGCAGCGCGGACGGCCATTTCCGTTTTGCCGAAACCGACATCGCCGCACAGGAGCCGTTCCATCGGGGCGGTGGACTGCTGGTCGTGGCGGATGTCCTCGAGGGCGGACAATTGATCCGGCGTTTCGTCGTACGGAAACGACAGGTCGAATTCTTCAATCAATTTGTCGTCCGGGGGCAGGGCGATTCCCTGAGAGGAGAGGCGTTTCGCCTGAGTATCAAGGAGATCCTGGGCGATGTCCCGCACCGCCTTTTCGACAGCGGCCTTTTTCCTGCTCCAGGCGGACGACCCGAGTTTGGACAATTGCGGCTTGCTTTCGCCGACGCCGATATAACGTTGTACCAATTCAATATGGGACAGGGGAACGTAGATCCGCGCGTCCTCGGCGAAGCGAAGGGTGAGAAAATCCTGTTCGGCGCCGTTTGATTCGAGGGTCTGGATACCTTCGAATTTGGCGATGCCGTTGGCAACGTGGACGACGTAGTCGCCTTCCCGCAGTTCGGCGAAGTCGGCGATAGGGGCGCCGGCGAAGCGTTTCCGCGCCACCCGGACCGGAGAGTTCCGGTTGAACAGTTCGTGGTCGGAGACGTATCCGATGCCGCCGGTTTCCGACTCGTGGACAAATCCCCGGGACAGGCGGCCAAGGACGATGTCAGCCTTGTCGAGAAGGGTTGGGCGCTTGTCGGCGAGCATCTTTCTAAGACGCGCTTCCTCTCCGTCGTTATTACAGACGATGGTGAGGTCGACATCCTTGTTGACGAGAAGGGACAGTTCGTTTACCGCCGTTTCGAAACCGCCGGACAGCCGTTCCCAGCCGCTGGCGGCGAGATCGATTTCCGCCGGCGCGTCGACCTGACGCCAGGGCGGATCGGGCCACGGGTCGTTTTCGACATCCGGGACCATGGCGAGCGTATGACGGGAAAGTTTTTCGGCGACCGTTTTAAAGGAAAACAGCGGTCCGCCGGTAAAGCCGCCGGCGTACAGGCCGGAGACGCGGGTAATCCGTTCCGGATGCCAGACGACGACGGCGGTGTCGTCCGGAAGGTATTCGAGGAGGCTGTAGTGAGAGCCGTCGATGTGGCGAAAGCTGTCACGGGAGACGTCGACGAGGGTTACTTTGCCGGTGAGCGGCGGCCCGCTCTGTTGGGTGCCGGTATCGAAGGCACGGACGGTGTCGATTTCGTCGCCGAAGAATTCGATGCGGTACGGAATGTCGCCAAGGAGCGGAAAGACGTCGAGGATGCCGCCCCGGCGGGAAAACTGCCCGGGGGCGTCGACGAGGGTGACCGGTTCGAGACCGCCTTCGACCAGATGCGCCGTCATCGCTTCCGGTGACACTTCCGTACCGGCCGAGACGGAAAGGCCGCCGGCGCCGATTATTTTCGGGGACAGGGTCGGCTGGAGGAGGGCGGTTATCGGCGTGATTATCCACTGCGTCCGCGCCCGGGTCTGGTCCGAGCAGGCGCGGAGCACCGCCACCTGATCGTGGGCGATTTCAACGTCGGGCTGGTCCGTTTCGAACGGCAGGATGCCCCAGGCCGGCCAGAACAGGGGCGGCGGCCCGTTATCGCCAAGATAGAAGTTGAGATCCGAGAAGATGTCTCCGGCAATTTCCGGGTCTGGGGCGACGAGGAGAAGCGGCCGGTGAAACGACGACCGCGCCTCGGCGAGGCATTTGGCCAGGCTTGATCCCCTGGCGCCGTTGATGCGGCTGGCCGGCTGGTCCAACGCGTGAAGAATGAGTTCGGCCCAGTCGGTGGCGGGCGCGGTTGCTGTACTGGTCATGCGTTATCGACAACTTCCTTACGGAGCAGCGGGTGGAAACAGGATAGCCCGGCCGCGGGAATCAATCCGCGACCGTCAAATGAAAAATACGTCATCAACCCCGACCGAAAAAAAGACGCTTGTGGCGGGACGGGGAATCGCCATACTGATCGTCCGGCCGCGTCCGGCGCTTTTGCGTTCCGGCCGCCGTTTTAGTATACTATCAGATTTTCCTGCGGAATACTTGTCGGTCCAGACGGAAAGATCATTATGCGCATAGCGACCTTCAATTGCAATTCGATTCGCATCCGGGCCGAAGCCGTCCTCGCCTGGCTGGCCGAGTATAAACCGGACATGCTCGCCCTCCAGGAAACGAAGGTGCCGGATAAGGATTTCCCCGCCGCCTGCTTCGAAGATGCGGGCTGGCACGTCGCCTTTCGGGGCGAAAAGTCGTATAACGGCGTCGCCGTCATTTCCCGTATGGCGCCGGACGACGTTTCCTTCGGCCTCGGCGACGACGAAGGTGCGTCCGAAACGCGATTGATCCGCGTCCGCGTTGGGGATATCCATCTCATCAACACCTACGTGCCGCAAGGACAGTCGCTCCTCAGCGAGAAGTTCCAGTTCAAACTGGAGTGGTTCAGCCGGCTGCGGCGTTATCTGGACAACGGCTTCGCACCGACGGACAAGGTAGTCTGGGTCGGCGACCTCAACGTGGCGCCGCTCCCCATTGACGTCTACGATTCAAAGGCTATCTGGCCCCACGTGTGCCACAGCCAGCCGGTAATCGACGCCTTTGCCTCGGTCACGGGATTCGGCTTTCACGACATTTTCCGGAAACACCTGCCGGACGCGGGTACCTTCACCTTCTGGGACTACCGGCAACGCGGTTCCCTCGACCGCAACCAGGGATGGCGTATAGACCACATTCTCGCCACGGAACCGCTTGAAAAGACGTCCCGGTCGTGCGCCGTCGATATCGAACCACGGAAACGCGACCGTCCGTCCGATCATACGTTCGTGTATGCCGATTTCGATGTGTAAATCGATGGTTGTGGGATGATGAGTAATACAGCCTGAGTAAAGCTGCGCTCACTTCGGGAATGGCGGAGGCTGCGGCCGGGCCGGCTCCGCATGGTGAGAGAACGTCAGGATACAGGTAACGACGTGAAGTAAACCGGTGCGCGAGGCGCCCAGGGAGACAGGGATGGACAGGCTTTTAGCGTATATGAAAGAGACGGCCGCCATGGTCGAACAGCGGCTGGAGACAATTCTTCCCTATGCCGATCTCCGGCCGGAGAACCTGCATGAGGCCATGCGCTACGCCGTGCTCGGCGGCGGGAAAAGGCTCAGGCCGCTTCTCGCCCTCGCTTCCTTCGATGCGGCCGGCGGCATTTCCGCCTACCGGGATCGGGCGCTGGACGGCGGCTGCGCCGTCGAACTCATTCATTGTTACAGCCTTGTCCACGACGACCTGCCGGCCATGGATAATGACTCCATGCGCCGGAACCGGCTGACCGTCCATAAGGCGTTTGGCGAGACGCTGGCCATCCTTGTCGGCGACGCCCTCCAGGCGCTCGGGTTCCGGGTCATGGCCGAAGCCGCCGGGCCCATGGCCGGCCAGACCGTCACCGAACTGGCCAAGGCGGCCGGGTCGACCGGCATGGTCGGCGGACAGGTGCTCGATCTGGAAGGGGAGGGGACGACGCCGACGGTGGAAGTGGTCGAACGCATCGACCGCTGGAAAACCGGGGCGCTGTTCACCGTCGCCTGCCGCATCGGCGCCATCCTTGCCGGCGCCGACGAAAAGGCGCTGACCGGCCTCACCGGCTACGGCGACGCCATCGGCGTTCTTTACCAGATTTCCGACGACATCCTCGACCGCACCGCCAACGCGGACAAGCTCGGCAAAACCCCCGGGAAGGACGCCGTCGTCGGCAAACTTACCTATCCCGCCGCCCTCGGCCTGGACGGCGCCCGGGAAGCCCTCAACGCCAAAAGCATCCAGGCCAAGGACGCGATCAAGGATTTCGGCCGAGAGGCGCTGTACCTCCGGCTGCTTGTCGATT
Source organism: Planctomycetaceae bacterium (assembly GCA_021201355.1). Classification (GTDB taxonomy): domain Bacteria; phylum Planctomycetota; class SZUA-567; order SZUA-567; family SZUA-567; genus JAJBSZ01. The sequence goes on from JAJQFC010000254.1 coordinate 6,122, forward strand.
TCCTCATTGATCGGGTGAAGTAGGCCTGTCACCGTGGTTGACGGCGACGACCCGCTATCCGGTTTCCGGCGCCGCGGCGGTTCCTTGACATCGGGCAGGGCGGCATGAACAATTGCTCCGAACCAGAACCGGCGAGGCCGGTCCTCCCGTTTTTTCCCATTTCGAAAGAGCACCATGGCGGATAAACCGAAACGGAACGCGCCCGCTCCCCTCGCCGATCGCATGCGCCCGCGCACCCTGGACGAATTCCAGGGCCAGGACCATCTCGTCGGCCCAGGCCGGCTC
>JAJQFC010000345.1:0-361 GCA_021201355.1 Planctomycetaceae bacterium
GGCGGGCGGTTTCGCCCGTGGCGGCGCAGAAGGATATTGAACACGTCCTGGCCAGCCGGGCGGTCTCGGATCTTGAACGGATCTGGTACGACACGGTATTCACTCCCCTTGCCTTCACGCCGGAACCCGAACGGCTGAACCGGGCCGGGGATTTGATCCGGGAATTCCTGACCGGACCGGCCAGGGGATTCTGGCGGCGGGACGGCGACCGGATCGGCAACGTCGGCGGGACGCCCGGCTGCCGGTTTGACGACTCGTTCCTCGCCGTCTGCAACGCCGTTCTGGAAGAGGAGACGCTGCCCCGACCGGAAACGGCCCAACTGGTCCTGGCCGTCAACGCGGTCCACGTCAATGAAACGGC
>JAJQFC010000345.1:371-6371 GCA_021201355.1 Planctomycetaceae bacterium
CGAACTGCCGGAAGCGGTGGAGTTCATCATCCGGGACGGAGACGTCGGGCATGTTCTCGAGTACCGGAATTTCCCGACGGGCGGGATATTCACCTATGACTTCCCGGCCGTCACCGGCGGGGAGATTCGCGTCCACTTCCGGAACTTTACGGCGCGGCTGGTTTTCTCCGGCGAGGACGGCGTGGCGGATTTTGTCGAGATGCTTTCCGGCGCCGAGACGGTCAGTATCGACCCCGGGGCGTTCGACGCGGAGGCGCAAGCGTTTTTCCGCGAAGCCAATGTCCGGAAATTCGTCGTCGTTGGCGGCTTTACCGCGCCCGACGGCTTTGTCGACCAGCTCAGACGGTCGTTCCCGCCCATCCGGAGCACCATCCGGGCGACGAACGGGTCGCCTGCCGGGGACGGCGGCACCGGGCGCGGAGACAAGCCGGTCGGCGACGAATGGGTTCTGGTTGCGGAAAATGGATCGGAGAGGATAATCTATCCTTGACAGGGGCGGGACGGGGTATACACTTGTCGTAAGTTTTGTTGGCGGGACCACCCGCTTGCAGGGCGGTTGGAAGCGACGCGGCAACGGGCCGCGGCGTTTTTTTGTCACTCCGTATAGTGTTCCGACGACGCGGACCCGCCTGCCGCCGACCAGTTGTCGCGGCGGTTTCAAGGCTGTCAAAGCGCCGGAACCGGGAAGGAAAATCGAGTTATGGCCATTGCCACACTGAAAGAAATGATCGAAAGCGGGGTTTACTTCGGCAGCGCCGCCTCGCGCTGGAACCCCAAGATGAAGCCGTACATCTTCTCGAAACAGAACAAGATTCACATCATCGATCTCCGTGAATCCCTGAAGGCTCTCATCCGCACCTGGCACTTCCTGGCCCAGACCGCCGCGTCCGGAAAACAGATCCTGTTCGTCGGCACCAAGCGCCAGGCCGCCGACATCATCCGCCAGGAAGCGACCCGCTGCGAATCCTACTTCGTCTCGAACCGCTGGCTCGGCGGCACCCTGACGAACATGAACACCATGCGCCGCCGCGTTACCCGCCTCCAGGAACTGGAAGAGCTGGAATCGAGCGGTCAGTTGCAGGAATTCTCCAAGAAGATGATTTCCTCCCTGACCCGCGAAAAACGGAAAATCTTCCGGAACTTCGAAGGCATCCGGGACATGAAGGAAGTGCCGGGCGCCATCGTCATCGTCGATCCGGGCACGGAACACATCGCCGTCGCCGAAGGCATGAAGCTCGGCGTCCCCCTCGTCGGCCTCGTGGAAACGGACGACGATCCGACCAACCTCGACTTCGTCATTCCGGGCAACGACGACGCGTTCTGCTCGATTCAGTATGTGGTGTCGAAGCTCGCGGACGCCGTCATCGAAGGCAAGAAGCGGTTCGCCCTCCAGGGCACGGTCAAGCAGCGCGCGGGCGACGCCGCCCCGGCCGCGGCGGAGAAGAAGGAAATCGACACGCCTCAGGACTTCACCCAGGTCGGCGGCTTCTCCTACGGCGGCGAAGAATAAACGCGGTTCCCTGACAGGATGTACTGAAGCGCGCTGAAAATTCGGTTGCTTAACCTTGTACCGTTGTGTGCACTTCAGGCTTAGGATAAACATTTCGCGAAAATCATAGTGCGCCTGATATACTTCACAGGGGCGTCCGCTGGACGCCCCTGGAATTTTGAAAACGCCGACCTTTCGGATAAAAAGGCGTTGGGATCCGGTTCCGTTTTTCTCGACCGGCAACCGGTTGCCACGGGCGGCGTTTTCGACCACAACATCTTTTCATACAGTTTACGATAGAGAAATGGAGACACGACCATGGCAATCGACGCCAAAGCGATTAAGGAACTGCGGGAAAAAACCGGCATGGGCATCACCCAGTGCAAGAACGCGCTGGAACAGTGCAACGGCGACATGGAACAGGCGGAAATGAACCTTCGGAAGCAGGGCCTCGACAAGGCCGCGAAGAAGGCCGACCGGCCCACCGGCCAGGGCGTCGTCGCCATCAAGCACGTCGGGGACAAGGCCGCCATTATAGAACTCGCCTGCGAACAGGAACCGACCACCAACAACGAGCGTTTCGTCGCCCTGGTCAACCTCGGCCTCGACACCGCCCTCGCGGTCGGCGCCAAGTCGGCGGAAGACCTCATGAAGGCGTCCACGCCGGACGGCACCTTTGAAGATTCCATCAAGGCCGTCATCGGCGTTGTCGGCGAGAACATTCAGTTGAAGAAGGCCTACACGATGCAGGCGCCGGCCGGCGGCCTCATCGGTTCCTACGCCCACTTCAACAAGAAGGCCGGCGCCATGGTCGCCATCAGCCTTGAAGGCATCGACGCCGGGAACGAAAGCATGAAGGCGGTCGCCAACGACATCTCCATGCACTCCGTCGCCGCCCGTCCCCTGGCCTGGACCCGCGAAGGCATCGACCAGAACCTTCTCGCCAAGGAGAAGGAAGTGATGATGGAAGAAGTGAAGACGAAGCCCGCGAACATTCAGGAAAAGATCATGGAAGGCAAACTGAACAAGTACTACGCGGACAAGGTCCTTCCGGAACAGATCTTCGTCAAGGACCCGGACGGCAAGGCCACGGTGAAGGAAACGCTCGAAGCCGCCGCCAAGGCCGCCGGCGGCAAGGCCGCCATCGCCGATTTCGTCCGGTTTGAACTTGGACTGTAATCGCCAGCCATACGCCATACCGACAAAGGCCGGAGCTGTCCGGCCTTTGTTTTTTTCATGGCTGTCCAACTTTTTTCGGTTGAGCGGGGTGGCGGCCGGGTCATAATCGACATCCGCCAATGACGTTGTCATATACCGATTCACGCGGACAGAAGTCGTTTCAACGAAACGAGCCGTTTTTCAAGGGGAGGAAGGACTCCATGGAGATTCAATACCATCAGCCGGAACTGGAAACGCTGTCCCGGGACGAACTGGAAAAAACCCAGGCGGAACGCCTCCGGGCCATTGTCCGCTACGCCTACGACAACAACGCCGCCTACCGGGAACGGTTCCAGGCCGCCAACGTCGAGCCGGGAGACATCCGGGAGGTGTCGGATATTGTCAAGCTTCCGGTCATCTCGAAGGAAGACCTGCGCCTCTCCTACCCGGACGGTTTCCTCTGCGTCGACCGGTCGACCATCCGGGAAATGCACATGTCGTCCGGTTCCACCGGCACGCCCATCGCCATGCTGTACACTCAGGCCGACCTCGACCAGTGGGCAGACTGCATGGCCCGCTGCTATGTCATGGCCGGGTGCCGGGCCGGCGATCCGATTCAGATTACCCCGTCGTTCGGGCTGTTTAACGGCGGCTTCGGCATGTACCACGGCGCCCGCCGGGCCGGCCTTTTCATTATCCCTACCGGCGCCGGCAATACGGCGCGGCAGATCAAGCTGGTCCGGGATTTCCAGACCCGCATCTTTACAGGCGTCGTGTCCTACGGCATCCGCGTTCTCGAGGAACTGGCGAGCCAGGGGAACGGCGGCCTCCCGAGTCTCCGGATCGGCATCTTCGGCGCCGAGACGTTTTCGGACAGCATGCGGAAAACCCTTGAGGACGGCTTGAAACTGGAACCGTTCGACATCTACGGGATGACGGAGACGGGCGGCGTCGGCACCCTCGGGCAGGACTGCCCCGACCACTCCGGCCTGCACGTCTGGGAAGACCATTATATCGTCGAAGTCCTCGACCGGGAGACGCGGGAACCGGTGCCGGACGGCCAGCCGGGCGAACTGTACATCACGTCCCTCACGCGGGAAGCGGTGCCGGTCATCCGTTTCCGCACCGGCGACATCACCCGGGTGTTGTCGCGCCAGCGCTGCGCCTGCGGCCGCAGCCATATCCGCATCGCCAAAATCACCGGCCGGGTCGACGACATGCTGATCATCAAGGGCATCAATTTCTTCCCGAGCCAGGTCGAGCAGGCGCTGATGGAAATTCCGGGCGTGCTCCCGAACTACCAGATCATCATCGAAGACCACCACGGGGTGAAGGATGTCCGCGTCAATGTCGAGGCGGACGGAAGCGTCACCGGCTTTACGGTGGAGAAACACCTGAAGGAACGGCTCGGCTTTTCGCCGAAGGGGGACGTGTTCCCGGCCGGCGGTCTGCCCCGGCAGGAGGGCAAGGCGAAGCGGGTGTTTTACGAAACAGCGGGTGAGTGATTGACAGGCCGGTCGGTTCGGCGGACAATGTTTATCGGAAATTTGTCATACTGTTTGCGGCGTTGGCGGGTTTTCGCATTCGGATTGCTTGGTTCGGGAGGGTTACCGCGATGTTTATCGTCACCGGCGGCGCCGGCTTCATCGGGAGCGCCATGGTGTGGAAGCTGAACGCCATGGGCATCCACGACATCCTTGTCGTCGACACGCTGGAGACCGGCCAGAAGTGGAAAAACATTCGGGGCCTCCGCTTTGACGACATTTACATGCCGGACGAATTCCTCGACATGGTAATGGAAATGGGGGAACTGCCGCACGACACCGAGGCCGTTATCCACATGGGCGCCTGTTCCCGGACAACGGAAAAGGATGCGGATTATCTCCTCCGGAACAATTACCGGTACACCAAAGTTCTCGCCCAGCACGCCGTCGACCAGGGAATCCGCTTCATCAACGCGTCGTCCGCCGCCACCTACGGGAACGGCGAACTCGGCTACGACGACGATCCGGCCCTCCTTGAACGCCTCCTCCCCCTCAATATGTACGGGCATTCCAAGCTTATGGTCGATCAGTGGCTGTACCATGAAGGCTACATAGACGCCGTCGCCAGCCTCCGGTTCTTCAACGTCTACGGACCGAACGAGTACCACAAGGACGACATGGCATCGATGGTGTACAAGGCCTTCAACACCGTCCAGGCGGGCGGCCGTCTCGGGCTGTTCAAGTCGTACCGGCCCGAGTACAAGGACGGGGAGCAGCAGCGGGATTTCGTTTACATCAAGGATGTCGTCGACTGCCTGTGGTGGCTGGTGGAGCACCCGAAGGTGAACGGCATCCTCAACATCGGCACCGGCTCGGAAGCGACGTGGAACGAACTGGCGGGCGCCCTTTTCGCCGCTCTCGGGAAAGAACCGGCCATCGACTATGTCGAAATGCCGGAGGCGATACGCGGCCAGTACCAGTACCACACCAAGGCCGACATCACCCGGCTCAGGAACGCCGGCTATACCGGCACGTTCCGGCCGGTGGCGGACGGGGTGCGGGACTATGTCCAGAACCATTTGCTCCTGGACAACCCTTATATCAACAACGGAAGGTGACATGGAAGAACGTCTGCAAAAATACATGGCCCGGTGCGGCGTCGATTCCCGGCGGAAGTGCGAAGAACTGATTGCCATGGGAAGCGTGGAAGTGAACGGCGAAGTCATCCGGGAACCGGGGGTCAAAATCGACCCGGCCCGGGACCGGGTCAAGGTCAACGGCAAGGTGCTCCGGACCGAAAAACCGGCGTACTACGTCCATTATAAAGTAAAGGGCGTGACCACCACCGTCTCGGACGATCTCGGACGGCGGACCGTCATGGACTGCATTCCGAACCTTCCGGAGCGCGTCTTCCCGGTGGGCCGCCTCGACAAGGAATCGGAAGGCCTCATCGTCCTCACGAACGACGGGGAGATGGCGAACTTCCTCACCCATCCGGCCCACGGCGTCGTCAAAACCTACCGGGTCGTCGCCGAAGGCCGCATTGACGAGGACGTCATCCGCGCCCTGGCGGAAAAGGGCATTCGCCTCGGGCCTGTCCTTGTGAAACCGGCCCGGGTCGAACTGGACCGCTACGACAACAACAACACGATCATTCATATTTCCGTTTCGGAAGGCATCAACCGGGAAGTCCGCCGCATCTTCGCCGCCATCGGCCACGAGGTGAAACGGCTGCTTCGCACCAATCAGGGCCCCCTGTCCCTCGCCGGTTTAAAGCGCGGCGCCACCCGGCCGTTCACGGCGCGGGAACTGAAAATCCTTCAGCGCGAAATGGAGGGGAAAGACGTATCGGCGGAAGCCGACCTGTTC
>JAJQFC010000203.1 GCA_021201355.1 Planctomycetaceae bacterium
CCCCTCCCCGGCCCTGACGCCCGGACAGCGTCCAACCCGCCGCCGTCCGCCTGGTTAGCCGATACGTTTGATTTTACGCCGGAACTTCTTGTTCGGAACCAGGTTTGCCAGGGCGGAGAGCGCCTTTCGTTTAATCATTATCCCGTGGGTGGGATAAATGTCCTCGAGGCGGTTGGTCAACGCCGATAATTTCTCAATGGCCGAGAGCCTGTCGACGCCGCCGTTTTCGGCGAAGCGAATCTGCGCAATGGCGTTATGGATAATCGCCTCCTTCAGGCTGTCGATATCCGGCGCTTTCGGGCGCCAGTTGACGGACGACATATTGCGAATGGAATACAGCGGCACTATCCCTTTCAGGACGTCAAAGCGTTCGTCACCGACGTCCCGGGTGATGAAAACCACCGGTATTCCCATGGCGATGCAGGGCATGGCGACGTGTATCCGGCTGGTAATCACCAAAGAGGCACTTTCCCTGTACGTGGCCAGGATGTTCCTGGCGGCCTGCTCGAACTGCGCCACCTCGTCCGGCGGAATCGGGTAGGCCGAGAAGGAAAATTTATGGGTGAGGCTGAAGTCGGCGTCTCGCCGTATGGACGGCGGCAGCGCGTCGACGATTTTTTCATGGAGGTCGACGGCGTACACCCTGCCGTCCTTGGGCGTTGTCGGCCGCTTGTCGAAGGTGAGGGTCAGACAGCCGGAAAAGTATGCCTGCACCCCGAAGCTTTCCAAAAAAGCGACGGTATCGCGGTCGCGGCAGCCGATCGGCTCGTACGGCGCAAACAGGTTGTGGTAGCCGTGCCTGATAAACAGCTCGCGGGTCGACCGGTGCGTCGACAGGTGGAACCCGATAAAGACGGGAATGATCGACCGTGACCAGGGAAAGCACGGCAGTCCCTCCTCTATCCTGAACCAGCCCTGCATGGGAACGATGCATTTCGGCCCATGGTAGTCGGCTATTTCCGCCCGGTTGATCCGGCCGAGGGACGCCGTTTCGACGCCCATCTTCCGGTAGATGTTTTCGACAGCCAGGTTCTGGATGGCGTCGCCGATGTTCGACAGGGAACTGATATCCGGATGACAGCGGATATCCTCGGTGGACAGCTTGTAATCTATGGACAAATACGAAAACATCGCACCCCCCGGTCCAGTTGCAGTAGTATGATTCCGAAAGTACGGTCATGCCGGACTACGACGAATACCGCCAATGATCCGGATCGTTCATCGACCGCTTATGAAGCCGCCACGCCTCGCCCACCCAGAGGACCGGCGAGGTCAGGACAAACAGCCACAGCCATTCCGTGAGCGACAGCGGCGTCACCCTGAACATGGCGCCGCCGAACTGGACGAGGAGCACCTGGCCGACGACGATGACCAGCGCCATGACGAGGAACCCCCGGCTTTCCCGCAAGTTGCTGAACGCCGACCGGTCGCAGTTGAACACCCGGGCGTTCCACAGGTTCCAGAACTGCATAAACACGAAGGCGGTGAAGAACAGGGTAAGGTTGTGCCGCCCGCCGGGCACCGCCGGATCAAGCGGGAACCAGCGCCGGAACAGGAGCGTCACCACGAACAGGCCGAGGAACGTCGCGCCGACGCCGATGATGAACCGCTTCATCGCCGGCGTGATGATGAAGGCGTCCGGCCGCCGGGGCGGCTGGTCCATAAGGCCCCAGTCCGGCGGTTCCGACGCGAGGGCGAGGGCGGCGAAGGTGTCCATGATGAGGTTGACCCAAAGCATCTGGATAACGGTCAGCGGCAGCGTCACCCCGAGGAACGGCCCGAGGAGAGCTATACCCACCGCCGCCAGATTAATCGTCAACTGGAACACGACGAACTTCTGGATATTCGCGTACAGGCTCCGGCCCCAGGCGACGGCGTTGACGATGGAGTTAAAGGAGTCGTCCAGAAGGATGATATCCGCCGCCTCCTTGGCGACGGCGGTGCCGGTTTTCCCCATGGCAAGGCCGACGTCGGCGTGGTTCAGGGCCGGGGCGTCGTTGGTGCCGTCGCCGGTGACGGCCACCACTTCCCCCTGCGCCTGGAGGAGCTTGACGAGGCGGAGCTTGTGGAGGGGCCGGGCCCGGGACATGACCTTTATCCGCTTCGCCGCCTCGGCCGCGTCCTCGTCCGACATGGCTTCAAACTCGTCCCCGCGGATGATGTGGTCGTCCGTGTCCGTGTCTTTCCACAGCCCGGCCTGGCGGGCGATTTCCCGGGCCGTCGCCTGGTTGTCCCCGGTGACGACCTTGACCTGGAGACCGGCCCCGAGGGCGCGGTCGATGGCGGCCGGCACTTCCGGGCGAATCGGATCGGCAATGGCGAAAAAACCTTCCCAGACCAGGTCCGTCACTGAGTCGGCGTCTATGTCAGTCTCAAGAAACGCCTCCGTCACCGCCCGCGAGGCAAACCCGAGGATTCGCATGCCCCGGTTCTGGTACGACGCGGCATCGTCGAGAATGGCCTGGCGGTCGGCGTCGGACAACAATCCGACGGCGCCGTCCCCGGCCCGGCGGCCGGAGCAGCGGGCCAGGAGGATTTCCGCCGCCCCCTTGGCATACAGGACGGGCGCGCCGTCGACGCCGCTCAGGCCGGCGGTGGCCATGAATTTCCGTTCGGTGCTGAACGCCAGTTGCTGACGAGTGACGAACCGGTCCCGCGCCGCCGCATAGTCCCGTCCGGAGGCGTGGAGCCAGAGGAGGATGGCGCTCTCGGTCGGGTTGCCGAGCGGTTCCATCCGGCCGTCCCGGTCGAGAAGGTTGGCGGTGGCGTTGACGGACGCCGCCTCGCACAGCCGGTCCGGGCCGACGCCCGTGGGCGGCAGCGCGTCTTCCGAGGTAAACGGGAACACGGCCCGGTGGACACGCATTTCGTTCATGGTCAGGGTGCCGGTTTTGTCCGAACAGATAACGCTTGCCGCGCCGATTGTCTCGCAGGCGTGCATTTTCCTGACCAGGTTGTTGGACGCCGTCATCTTCCGCATCGAATAAGCCAGGGCCAGCGTCACGCACATCGGCAGGCCTTCCGGCACGGCGACGACGATGACCGTCACCGCCAGCATGAAGTACTGGAGAAACGCCCCGAAGGCGGTAAACGGCAGCCAGGATTGGCGAAAATCGAGTATCCCCGTCGCCAGCCCGAACAAGGCCGCTACCACCACAAGGCCGACCGCCACCGTCCCCTGCCCGGCCAGGCCGCCCTTTCCGGTCCGGTTCATCCAGGCCGGGATGGTCCAGTCCCGCCCGATCATCCGGAGGGCGTCCCGGAGCACCGGCAGCCAGATCTGCATGGACAGAACAAGGACCGCCACGGCAAGGACGGCGAAGCAGTACCACTGCCCGCCGGACAGGGGCAAGCGGACAATGCGCCCGGCGTGTTCGCCAAGCTGGTAGATTTCCCGGTTCACCGCGCCCCGAACGGTCTGGGCGATAAAGATGACGGCGGCGGCGAGGAAAGCCCCTATCGAAATGACATTGGCCAGCTTTTCCAGTTGCCGGGCAAGGGGCGTCATCGTGTCCGGCGTCTCGGAGGCGGCCCTGGCGGTTTTCCCGATCTCCGTCGCGTCGCCGACGGCGGTCAGTTCAATCACCCCGTGCCCGTCCGACACGGTGGTTCCCCGGAGAACGACGTTCCGGGGATAGGCGAGGCCGGAATCCTCGCCGTCGCCGCCGGGACGCTTCCCGACCGGCACCGATTCCCCGGTCAGGCTCGACTCGTTGAGCTGGAGCGAGACAGCGTCGACGACCCGGCCATCGGCCGGGATCTCCGCCCCCTGCTCCACGAGGACAATGTCTCCGACCACCAGATCCTTTTTCGCCACCAACTGGTGCCGCCGGTCCCGGATGACCGTGTATTCCTCGCTGTCCGACACCTGGTTCAGGATGTCGAATTCCCGGGCGGCGCGGTATTTGTTAAAGAAGGACAATCCGGTGGAGAGGAATATGGCGACAAGAATGCCGATGCCTTCGATGAACTCGCCTTCGTGCAGACCGACGAGGAGCGCCACCACCGCCGCCACCATGAGGATGCGGATAATCGGGTCTTTAAACTTTTCCAGGTACAGCCGCCACCACGGATCGCGCTCGGGCGGGGTGAGGAGGTTGACGCCGTGGCGCCGGCGGCTATCCTCGACCTCCGGAGCGCTGAGGCCGGCGGGATGGTGGGGGTGGTCGTCTGTTCTGGTTGACATGTTCCGTCGTCTCCTCTGCCGCGTTCTCTCATTAGCGCTTTTGGTTTACGCGATACGTCAATTGCAGGGCTGAAGCCCGCCTGGACGTTATAGGATTAATCGTCCGAGTTCTCAGCGCGCTTCGGTATACTTGGTATTCTCATGGCAAGACGCCATTGTCTCCGCCATCCGGAACGACGCAAGCCTCTTGTACTTGCAAAAACAGCGGCTGATTATACTTAGCATAAGATTACCAAAACTTGAGTCCAGATTCATAGCATTACCCGCCGTCCTCGGCTATACTGCCATGATGTAGGAATACACGTTGACGCCCTTCCTGAAACAACGGCGTCGGAACTTTTTGCCACTATCCCATTTCCACCCAAAAAACCGAAAGAGGAGACATCATGGCCGACCTGGATCTCATCAGCGAGCGTCTGCAAAAGGGCAAGGCGAAGGAAGTCGAGAAGTTGGTTCAGGAGGCCCTGGACGAGGGAATGGCAGTCCGCGACATCCTGGAAAAGGGCCTTATCGCCGGCATGGGCATTATCGGCGAAAAGTTCAAAAACAACCAGGTTTATGTCCCCGAAGTCCTCATCGCCGCTCGCGCCATGAACAAGGGCATGGCCGTCCTCGAACCAGCCATGGTCAAGGCCGGCGTCGAACCCCTCGGCACCGTCATCATCGGTACGGTGAAGGGTGACCTTCACGATATCGGCAAAAACCTCGTCGCCATGATGTTCAAAGGCGCCGGCTTCAAGGTCGTCGACCTCGGGACCGACGTCCCGCCGGAAAAGTTCGTCTCCGCCGCCGAAGAAAACGACGCCTGTATCGTCGGCCTCTCCGCCCTCCTGACGACGACGATGCCGTCCATGCGTGACTGCGTCGAGACCCTGAAGGCGGCCAACTCCCCGGCCAAGGTCATGGTCGGCGGCGCGCCCGTCACCCAGGCCTTCGCCGACGAAATCGGCGCCACCGCCTACACCCCGGACGCCGCCACCGCCGTCGAGGTCGGCAAGCAGCTTATCGGCAAGTAAGCATACAGTCTTCTCCTTAACCGCCCGTACCGGTTCCCGGCGCGACTTCCTCCGTGAAGTCGCGCCGTTCCTTAGGAGGTATCGGACAGCTTCTTTTTCAATTTTGATTGACTCCGCCCCTCTCTCTGTACAATACAATAAATACGGATTTGTTCCGGAACTTTGGCTCCGCCCCCCTGGCGCCGGCGTGAACGCCGCGCCATGTCGCGATGTATTGCCTATTTGGAGATGGCACCCCATGTTCAGTTATCACGAAAACGTTTCCGCGAATCTCAAAACCTACCTTGTCGAAGTCGCCGTCCGCGATCCGGAGATGGATGTCGAGGCCCACCGCGCCCTCCACGACCTCCGGGAATTCGGCCTCGGCGAACTGGCGAGCGCCCGTTCCGTCCGGCTCTACGCCATCCACGGCGCCTTCTCCCCCCGGGATATCGACCGGGTGGCGGCGGAACTTCTCTGCGACCCCATTGTCGAAATGTTCTCCATCAACCAGCCCGTCTTCCCCGGCCGCGACAAACTCGATCACGTCATCGACATCGCCCGCCGCCCCGGCGTCATGGAGCCGTCCGAGGCGTCGGCCCTGAAGGGCATCCGGGAACTCGGGTACACGGCCGAATGGCTCCGCCTCGGCCGCCGCTATATCCTGAACGGTCCGGTGTCGAAAAACGTCCTCTACACCGCCGTCACCCGCATTCTCGCCAACCCGATTATCGAGCAGGTCTCCATCGACGCGCCCCTAACCCTCGCCCGCACCGCCTCCGACCTATCCTACCACGAACGCCGCGAAGTCGTCCTCGACGGCCTTTCGGACGAGGAATTGGAAAAATTGTCCCTTACCGGGCAGCTCTACATGTCCCTGGAAGAAATGCGGACGGTGCAGCAGTACTTCTGCGGCCTCGGCCGGAATCCGACGGACATCGAACTCGAGACCATCGCCCAGACTTGGAGCGAGCACTGCAGCCACAAGACGTTCAGGGGAAAGATCCGCTACCGGGAAAACGGCGGCGAGGTCGAAAACATCCAGAACCTCCTCAAGACCACCATCGCCAAAGTCACCCGCGATCTCGACCGCGACTG
>JAJQFC010000226.1 GCA_021201355.1 Planctomycetaceae bacterium
CACCGGCCCCCGAACGGCCAGGCGGATGAATTCGTCGTCCCGGCCCACCGTCGGCACCGAGCCTACGATGCCTTCGGCATAGCGCCGGAGGAGGGAGAGGGGCGGCCGCGAGTTGAATCCGGACGACCGGGGATAATAGCTCCGCATGAGAGACGAGAAATTCGGGTACTGGCGGATGACTATCTCCGGCAGGTTCAGGTAAAAGACCAGGCCGGGGTCCGCCTCCACCGCCGCCATGGCGCGGGTAAAGTCCCGGTTGTCCATCAGGGACGATCCGGCCACCATCTGGTCGATGGCGGAGAGGACGAGTTCCCCTTGCGAGGCGATGACGAGGAAATGGCCGCCGAGGCCGCGGAACTGGTCGGACGACAGGGTGGTCCAGGTCAGGGCGGTGCGCCAGTTCGAATCCTGGGAACTGATGACGGCGTTGGCCCGATCGATTCGGCTGGCGGCCCGGGGAATGAACGATTCGGGGTTTTCCGTACAGGGCAGGACGAGAAGCCACATCGCCTCGCCTTCCGGTCCGGGATAAAAACCGAGGCCGAACTCGCCTGACAGGACGGCGAGGAGATCGTTTGTAAACAGGCGCCTCCCCGCTGCCGGGAGGAGAAAATACTCCTCGTCCGCCATGCCGAAAAGCCGCCGCTCCTGGCGAAGGATGCCCCCGAGTTGCCGCCCTTCCATCATGCCGGCGAAGAACAGGGTCGGGCTCGGCTGATAGGGCATGATGGCGGGGACGGTCCAGCGGGCGGCCGGCCGCAGGCGGCGGGCAACCACTTCGAGAAGGGACGACGACGCGGCCGTGCCCTGGGCCGGCATGAAAAGCGTTTCCCGGACGGCGTCCGGGTCCAGCGTCAGGCCGTAGTAGAGCGCCTCGCCGTCCCGGCCGCCGTGGCCGATGAAATCGGCCCAGGCCCGGACCGCTTCCCTGGCTGTGCCGTCAAGGCGGTCAAGGAGGGAGTCGATACGGAAAAAGCCGACCGCCGCCGTATCCGTCGCGGCCGGGCGCGACGCGGCCAGGCGCCGACCGTAGCGGCTCGCCGCGACGCTCCCGGTGGATCCCGGCCCGGCGAGGGCGAGGTCGATGGCGCGGCGGGCGAGGAGCGGGTCGTTCGAGACGACGGCCAGGTTGTCGATAAAGCCGAGGGCGATTTCGGCCGGGCGCATCCGCGACGACCCCCGGACGGTAATGACGTCCAGATACTGCCGGTCGCGACGGTTGCCGCGAATGACGTTCGACCCCGGATAGGCAAGGTGGAAGGTCGTCTCCCACCGGCTCATGATGTCGAAGGCCGGTTCCCGGTCGAGGCCGATGTCCATGAGGAAAAGGAAGCGGAAGACGCCGTCGTCACCGAGGTAGGCGGCGCCGGCCAGGCTGTGGGCGCTTGCCGCCAGCGGATCGGCCAGATCCAGGGCGGTGGCGATGGAGGAGACCCGGGCGGCGTCGATGACCGAGGCGGGGAGGTCGGAAAACAGCAGGTCGAGGCCGAACCGGTTGTTCCGGAACGTCTGTTCGAGCGCCGGCTCGGCGAGGAGGCGGCCGGGCGGGCTGTCGGCCCATTGGCGGCGCGCCTGTTCGGCGTCGGCCACCTCGGCGTACCAGAACGGATCGTCCGGAAAATAATCGGCAAGGCTGGTGCGGCGCTGTTCCGGCACGACCGGAACCGGCGCTTCGGGCGGCGCGTCCTCGATGACGGGCGCCTCCTCGACCGGCTTTCGCAGTTCCGACAGGGTCGGAACGTCGAGGAGAAACGGGGACACGGCGCCGTTCGGCCGGGCCGGAACAACGACAACCGGTCCGTTCGCCCGGGCCGCCGGCGCCGGGACGACGATGACGCCGTCATCGTCAATCAATACGTCGGGAGAAAGCGGTGCGGACAGGATTGTCGCGGCGGAGCCGTCCGCGAAAGCGGCGTCGTCCGGCAATACACTCCCGTCCGTCACTGGCGCGTCCCGGAGGACGACAACGCCTCCCGCCGCGGGATCGTCGGGGAGAACAATGGCCTCGTCCGTCCCGGAGTCGTCCGGGAGGATAACAACCTCGTCCGCGCCGGGAGCGTTCTGGAAGACGATCATGTCATCCGTCACGGTGGCGGACGGGTCTACGATCCCGTGCGGCTCGGCGGCGACGCCGTCCGTTCCGGAGGGTGTTGGTTCGACGACATCGCCGTCCGCCACCGGCGCATCGGGCCGGACGACGAAGCCGTCCTCCGCCGTGGCGTCCGGCGGAACACCGACGTCCTCCGCCCCGATCCCGCCCGGAACGATGACAATGGGTTCGTCCCCGGAAGGAATGTCCGGCGGGATGACAACCGTATCGTCGGCGGCGGGTGCGGCCGGAGCCGTGGCGGCGGTGGTCCGGGCCGTGAAGACCGGCACCGGTTCGTCCGGCGTGATAGCGAACGGCAGTGTTCCCGGACCAACCCGGGACGGAACGATATCGACGAAGGTGTCGGGGTCTTTCTGATAAATATGTTCGTTCACGACCACCTCGTGGACGACGGCCGCGCCGCTGTTCGGGGCCGGACAGTCAGGGCAGTCCTCGGCGCGGGCGGCGTCGGCAACGGCGGCCAGCCCGGCCAGCGCCAGGCAGCCGGCCAGGAGAAATGGCTGGAACCAGCTACGTGAATGGGTCATTGGCGCCTCCGCGTGTTCCGTCGTGGTGGATGCGAGCATGTCTACGCCTGGCTGGGCGATAGGAGGCGGTTTTAAGAAACCGCTTCCGTCCTGGTAAAGAGGTGGCAATGACAATGGCCCTGCGTTTCGATTTCATCGAGGTGGTAGACGCAGGGGCAGATGATTTTGGCGTCTTCCTTTTCGTCCTCGGTGACCCGGCGGCACGGGCAGTAGTCCCGGCCGAACTTGGCGTTCCGCATGGTCATGGCTTTAAGGACGGCGTCCACCATGGTGGCGTCCGGGTTGAAGCCGAAGGGCTTGCCCTCGACATAGGCTTCGAGCCGGGCTCGGAGTATTTTGGTATAGGCTTCGTTGGCGTCGTCGGGTGCTTCAGGCATCAACGATTCCTTTCTTGTCAGGCGTTCCCACTTTCGGGTTTTCACAATCGGAACGTCTTCACACCGCCCGGGCGGGGGCATGAATCCGTCACACTCAACTTTCCGGAACCGGGGCGATCCCTTTTGATAAATCCGGGGAAACGATGCGGACGTCGGGCCGCAGGCGGCGGGATGTCCGGGCGACGATAAAGGTGAATATCACCCCGGCCGCCAGTCCGCCGAGACAGCCGGCGAGAAATGTCATGTCTTCGCCGCCCCACCAGCGGTTGGCGAGGAAGCCGCCGAAGAACAATCCGATAAGACCGGGAAGAAACAGGAGAACGGCCGCCACAGCCTGGTTCGCGCCCCGGTAGGCGACCTTGACCGGGTCGCCCGGAGAAAGGGGGGCCGATGCAATCCCGTCCGTCCCGGTATCGACGGGGAGGTCCATGTGTTTTGATTCCCGGCCCCGGCACAGGGCTTTCAAGGCGCAGGTGTGGCAGCCTTCGCAGTTGTCGTCGCCGCGCTCGACCCGCACCACCGTCCGTCCCGGTTCAACGGTGAGAACGGTACCGTTCTGAATGGTATAGTCGTCCATTTTCAATCCTTTCCCGTCCGAGTATAATGGGATTGCCGCCGGGAGGCAATCCCGGGCGCACACCGCGCCGACCCGATAGCGGTTGACCGTACATGTACCGGTACGACGCGGAATCCTCCTCCAGGAATATGGAGACGCCATGGCCGCACGCGATGTGGACTATGCAACCCAAAAGCTTCTGGTCGTCGCCGAACGGCGCGGCCGGGCCGCTGTCGAACTCGTATCCCAACCATTTCGGGACGGTGAACGGCTGGACATTTTCATTGACGATTCGCCGGACGGCCTTGCCTGCCTGGCGGCGGTCCGCTGGGCGGTTTTATGCCGACTGCCGGTCCGGGTCGTTCTTGACGACCGGGTCACGGACCGGGAACCGTGGAGCATTTTGGCGGGAAACATTCATGCCCTTGACGTGCCGGTGGCACGCGAAAAAGTCCGGCGCTGCGGCATCCGCCGCCGCGACGCGCGGTCGCAAGAAGAGGATGGTACCGTACCGATACCCGACGACGATGCAGTCTGGCGGATAGCCTCGGACCGATCGCCCGTGGCCGGCGTGTGGGAGCTTCCCGACAATTCGGCCCTCGTCTCCAGCCGGGAAAGCCGGGAAATCGACCGCCGGGCGATTGAGGACGAATCTCTGCCGGGAATAGTTTTGATGGAAAACGCCGCCGTCGGCGCGGTCCGGGTGGCCGTGGACATGCTGTCCGCGCCCGGGGAAGCGAGGGTGGGCGCGGCGGCACCGGCGCCGGGGAACGGCGTCCTGATTGTCGTCGGCGGCGGCAACAACGGGGGCGACGGCCTGGCGGTGGCCCGGGGCCTCAGGCACTCGGGTGTCGGCGCTGACGTCCTGCTCCTGAAGGACGAGGACGCGCTTCGGGGCGACGCCGCAACAAACCTCCGCTTTCTCAGGGACGACGACGCCTCCGCTACAATCCATTCCTTTCGGTCGAGCCTGGACATGGACGCGCTCCTCGCCGGGCGGGCGCTCGTCATCGACGCCATCCTCGGCACCGGATTCCACGGCAGCCTGTCGCCGGAGTATCAGGCTGTCATCCAGGCGATCAACCGGTGCGGCGCGCCCGTCCTGGCGCTGGACATCCCGTCCGGCCTCGACAGCGACAGCGGCACCGCGCCGGACGGGGCAATCCGGGCCCGGCGGACGGTGACATTCGCGGCGGTAAAAAGGGGGCTGGTGACGGCGAGCGGGCCGGAATATACCGGGGCGGTGTATGTTGCGGGTATCGGCACGCCTGTTCGAGGCCTGGCTTCAAGGGGAACGTTTAAAGAATAGTTGCGTCCCGCGTGCCAGCGAGGCGCAGGCCGTGGCAGCGCTTTCCTTGGCAGAACCGCGAGAGCGGCGATGCAACCGGGAGGACGCGTGACGGCCAATGAGTAAGTAAACCACTCCAGCCGCGTTCGGCGACCCATGATTCCGGGAATGCGTCCGGACGTTTTCGCCCGGTAAAACGCCTCCGTCGTTAGGACGGCGACCGCTCCCCGGTTATTTCCTGAGCAGTTCGACGTTCTCCGGCATGTCGAAGTACTTCCCGATAATCCGCTCGTAAAAATCATAATTCCGCTGGTACAATTTTTTGCCGCCGTCGTAGGCGGTCTGGAGATAGGCCTCGTAGACGCGGCGCCAGTTGGTCCGGTCGTTCTGATCGGTGTAGATAAGACCCTTTTCACGGCCTTCCTTGGATCGTTTCCGCCAGTCCCAGCGGACCGACATAAAGGCGGCGACGATGGTCTCCGAGTTCATCACGTCCATTTCGGCCGACGCCTTCGACGTGTCCCAGCGGAAGTCGGAAATGAGGTAGGTCAATTGACGCTCCCGGAGGCGCGGGCGGATAAAGCAGGTCGGGATGCCGAGGCGGCCGTCCTCCGGCTTCTGCCTGGGGTTCCAGGAGAAGGCGAGAACGCCGGCCGACGGCACGAGGACGATGACCGGGCTGATGCGGATGTCCACCCGGTTGGCCCGTTTCTTCGACGGGACGATGATTTCCAGGAACACCGCCGGATCGCGGCGTTCGATGTCGGCGATTTCGCCGTTGATGGCCATGCGGTCGTTGACGCAGTCGGTGTTGATGTGGAAGTTGTCCCGCATGACGAGCGGCATGAACCGCTCTTTCAGGTTGGCGAGGAGGCGGCCGATACGGCGGACGCCAGCGCATTCGCGTTCGATAAGGAATTCGCGGGTCGGTTTCGGCAGTTCGCCGCTGGCGAAACGTTCTTCCGTCTCGACAATGACCTCTTCCAGGTTGGCGAGGGTCTGTTCTTTTATTTTCTTGCCGAGGTTGGTCAATTTCGACACTTCCACCCGGTATGACTGGCGCTGTTGCGACAGTTCGTTCTTGATCTGTTTGTAATTCTTCTGGCCGTGGAGCAGGCCCTTCAGCCGGTCGTCCAGTTTGGCCGTCTTCGCCTCGAGGCCGGCGATGCGGTCGCCGAGGGTGTTCATCAACTCCGTCATAAGAATTTTTTGGGAACGGGCGTTGATGAGCTTCCGGAGCGCCTTGTCCGCCTTCCAGTTCGGCGAGTTCTTTTCGTTGATTTCCAGGTTTTCGTCCATGGCCGGGGTGCATTCCATGTGCATCACGGCGGCCAGGTATTCGTCGGCATAGAGGATGTTCGTGTTTTTCCTGGACACCACCATGTGGTGGACGACGTCCTTGCCGC
>JAJQFC010000148.1 GCA_021201355.1 Planctomycetaceae bacterium
CCTGGTACATGAACCGGAACGTCAAGACCCTCCTCGACCTCATGGCGGCGGAAAAATCCAATGTCAACCTGACCATGGCCAACTTCGCCGGCGAATCCGTCACCGCCTTCAAAGGAGTGCCGGTCCGCCAGGTCGACGCTCTGACGAACGGCGAGTCGCCCGTCCGGGTCTGACGCCCGGCTACGCCTTGGCCCAAACAGCATCGCACCTGAAAGGAGTCACCGCATGTGGGATTATGAAACAATTTTTTCCGACAACCAAAAGCTCGAAACCGAGAACACCACCTCCGGGAACATCCTGGACGTCGGCCCGAAGGACATCGCCCCCGGCGAGCCGGTCGTTCTCCAGATCTCCCTTGACCGGGGGGGCGACAGCGCCCTTACCGTGACGGTGGAGTCGGCCGGCGACGCCGCCATGTCGGACGCCGTCGACCGGGTCGTCTACCTTGTCGACGCGGAACGGGTCCGGGCCGGCGGCGTCGTCCTGGCGGCGCCGCTGCCGAGCGGCTGCGGCCGCTTCCTCCGGTTGAAGTATACCGGCGGCGTCGGCGCCACCGTTGTCGCCGGCCTTGTCCAGGCGGCCCAGACGAGCGGCATGCGCCGGTAGTGGTTTCCGGGGCGGCATGCAGTTCGGACAGGACTTCATGACAATCGCCTCTTACCGCCGCTGTCAAGGACCGCCGGTCGCGCCGGACCAGTCGTACCGGGTCCGGCCGTGGCCGGCGGTTTTTTATAGCGTTCTGCATTGAATGTGAACCTTCCTCTGCGCTTTTCGGTTTATTCCAGTATTCGCCGTAAAACGCAGTGCCAATCACAAAAGCGCCCAAGGACGTCATCATGGCTTCAAAAATGGACATCATCAACCTCGCCCTGGCAAACCTGTCGCGGGAACCGCTCCAGAGCCTGTCCGAGTCGAACCCGGAAGCGTTCCAGCTCCGCGTCCACTGGGACACCGCCCTCGCCGCCACCCTCCGGGATCACCCGTGGGGCTTTGCCATGCGCCGGCGCGAACTGGCGGTTCTTTCGGAATCGCCGGTCGGCTTCGCCTACGCCTACGCCTACCCGGAGGATTGCATCCAGGCCCGGCGGCTCCTCCCCTCCGGCATCGGCCAGGTCTGGGGTCTGCGGGCGGCCTACCCGTTCGAGATCGGCCGGAGCCGGGACGGCGCCCGCCGCGCCATCCTCACCGACCTCCCGGACGCCGCCCTCGAATACACCACCCGGAACGTGCCGTGCGAGGAATTCGACCCGCAGTTCGTCGTCGCCCTGTCCTGGCGGCTGGCGGCGGAATTGAGCCTCGCCATTCACGCCGACCCGCAGTCCCACCAGGCGGCCCTGTCCACCTACTCGATGCAGCTCGGCCAGGCCAGGGCCCAGGACATGCGGGAGTCGTCGGCGCCCCGTCTGCCGGACGGGGATTTTCTCCTGGCCCGGTGACGCGCCGGCCCGGCCCGCATTCGCGAATGCCCGCTTCGGCGGACCGGTTATGGGAAGGTATCCCGATACCCGCGTATCGGGCAGTTCGAGAAGGGGACAGTCATGCCCAAAGTCACACTCAGCCAGTTCAGCTTCAACCGGGGCGAACTCGACCCGGCCCTTCACGGGCGGAGCGACTGGAAATACTACTACTCCGGCGCCGAGGTGCTCCGGAACCTCATCACCCGGACCCAGGGCGGGGCGACGAAACGGGGCGGCCTCCGCTACGTCGCTTCCACCCTCCACGACGACAAGCCGTCGCGGCTGGTGCCGTTCCGGTTTTCCGTCAAGCAGTCCTACATCCTGGAATTCGGCGACTGCCGCCTTCGCGTCCTCATGGACGGCGGTGTCGTCGTCTACCCGGCCGATCATGAAAAGGCCGGGCAGGAGGTGATTATCGACACGCCGTATCCGGTCGAGGCGCTGGCCCGGCTCCGGTTCGCCCAGACCGCCGACGTCATGATCCTGGCCCACGCCGACTATCCGCCCCGCCGCCTGAGCCGGCACGACCACCACGACTGGCGCCTCGAACGCCTCCTCACAAACCTCCGCACCGCCACGCCGGAACGCCTCCGCGTCACCGACTCCGGCGGCGACGGCAGCCGCTACCTGGTCACCGCCCTGTCCGCGAGCGCCGGCGAATCGGCGGCGTCGGAGATAGTCGTCGCCACCAACCCGAACGGCGAGACCGTGCCCGGCGGCTCGATGAAAACGTCCGAACTGTACCACTGGCTCCGGGAACGGAACGCCTCCTACATTCCGGAACAATACGACTTCGCCGCCATGGACCGCGATTCCCTCACCGACTTTATGGAGAGCTGCGGCTACCAGAGCGTCGACCATGTCTATAACGGCTCGACCTACTACTGGCACTGCATCAGGCCGGGAGAGACCAAGAAGGTCGTCATCACCTGGACCGTCCCCGACCTGTCGCCCCTTGTCAACGAGGCTCTTTCCGCCTGCGACAACGGCTACGCCGGCACGGTGCGGAGTTCGTACCTGGCGGCGGTGGAGAAGTACGTCGAGGACTACAACGCCAGCCTGCCCGGGAGCGGCACCACCAGCCTGGCCTGGGACGCGGTCCCGGACGCCACCGAATACCGGATCTACCGGTCCCGCGTCGACGGCGGCCCGGCCACCTTCCGTCTCATCGGGAACGCCCGGGAACCCCTGTTCACCGACACGAACCTCCCGAACCAGTCCACCGGGCTGCCGGACACCGACGACTTCTTCACCGGCGTCGACGACTACCCGGGAGTCTGCGCCTTTTTCGAACAACGCCTCGTCCTTGGCCGGACAAACAACAAGCCGACCACGTTCTGGGGGAGCGACACCGGCATCTACAACTCCTTCACCCGCCACAGCCCGATTGTCGAAACAGACAGCTACGAGTTCACCCTCGCCAGCGGCGAAATGAACGAGATCCACTGGATAGTGCCCCTGAACGACATGCTCCTCGGCACCTCCGGCGGCGAATGGAAGACCGGCGGCGGCGGGGCGATAACCCCCCTGAACATCAACGCCCGGTTGCAGAGCTGGTACGGCTGTTCGCCGGCGGCGCCGGTAGTGACGGGGCGGACGGTGGTCTTTGCCGGCCGGGGGAAACGGACGCTCCGCAGTTTTTCCTACTCACTCGAGGCCGACGGCTATTCTGGCCGCGATCTCACCGCCTACGCCGCCCACCTCTTCGTCGGCCGGGAAATAGTGGCGATGTGCCACCAGCAGGAGCCGGCGGGCATTCTCTGGGTCGTCATGTCGGACGGGGCGCTCCTGTCCTGCACCTATTCTCCGGAGGAGGACGTGGTGTCGTGGTCCCGGCACGACACGCGGGGCCGGTTTGAAAGCTGCGGCGCCCTTGTCGACATGGACGGGACGGACCAGGTCTATTTTTCCGTCGCCCGGGAAATCGGCGGCGTCACCCGCCGGTTCATTGAATGCCTCCAGGAGTCGGCCGACACGGTGGCCGATGCGGCAGACGGGTTTTTCGTCGACTGCGGCCTTACCTATATCGGCCAGCCGACGAATAGAGTACGGGGACTCGACCACCTGGAGGGCGAGGCCGTCGCCTGTCTCGCCGACGGCAATGTCGTCGACGGCCTCACGGTCCGGGACGGCGGGCTGACGCTTCCGGACGGCATGACCGCCGGCGTCATCCATGTCGGCCTTCCCTACACCACCACCCTGGTGACGCTCGAACTGGAACCGGAAGGCGACGAATCGCTCCGGAACCGCGCCCGCTTCGCCGTCGCCGCCACCATCCGCCTCCAGGCCACCCGGGAGTGCCTCTATAGCCACTCCGACGGGTATCTGGCGGAAATGAACTTCCGGACAAACGAAGCGCCGGGCCGGGCGGTGCGGTTGTTCACCGGCGAAAAATCGGTGACCTTCACCACGCCGCCGGGAGCGCGGACGACGCGGATCAGGCTGGAGACTGTGACGCCGACCGCGTTCACCGTCCTTGGCATCATCGCGGAGGCCTGCTGTGGACAACCGGCCTGAACCCCATAACAACCCCGCCACGACGCGACCGGCGCATTTGGGACCGGTCCGCCCGGACGACCCGGTGACCGCCACATGCCCGCCGCATCTCGAACCGGTCCGCCCAAACGACATCGCCGCCTTCGCCCGCTGCCTCCGGGACGAGCACGTCAGGGAGATCGCCCTGGCGACGCCCCTGACGCCGGAGGACGCGGTCAGGCTGTCCCTGGCCGATTCCGTCGAGGCATACAGTTACCGGCCTGACGGGGAGGCGGCGCCGGTGTTCATGATGGGGGTGGAGGCGGCAAGCCCGATAACCGGCGGCGCCATGGTCTGGATGCTGGGCCGGACGGCGGTGGACCGCTATCCGGCCGGCGTCGTGCGGGCGGCACGCTGGGGCATCGACCGGGCCTACCGGCTGACCGGGGCCGCCTATCTGGAACAGCGCATCCCGGCCTGGTACCGGGTTGGCGTCCGTTTCGCGGCCCGTCTCGGTTTTACCGTCCATCCGGCCGACCGGACCGGCTGGCGCCGGGTCGTGCATGAACGGTCGGGATCGTCCGGCCCCGGCGGCCCGGATGCGCCGCAGTTTTCACGAAAGGAACAGTCATGATTGAAACAACGCAGAACAGCGTCCGATACCCGGGCGGCACGGGAGAAATCACCTTTCCGATACCGTTTCCTTTTGGCGACGCGTCTCATCTCGTCGTCGAAATCCGTCGGCCGGACGGCACCGCCGACGTCCTGGCGGTCGAAGCGGACTATATCGTCGCCGTGCGGGAGGACTGCCGGACCGACATCATCCTTACCGGGGACGGCGTCAACGCCGCTATCGGGGGCGAACTGGTCGTCACCCGCCGGGTGCCGCTCACCCAGGAGACGCGTCTTCCCGAATTTTCGCCCGTTTCCCCTCAAGCGGTGGAACAGGCCCTGGACAAACTGACCATGATCGCCCAGCAGCTCGACGCCCGCCTTGGTGATTGTATCGACCTCGTCGGAACAGTGCGGGACGAAATGGCGGCGGCGTCCCTGGAGCGGCCGGGGTTGTCACATCCGTCGGATTCTCCCGTATCGTCCCGCCCGACCGGACCGGCCGGTGAAATGGTATCGGCGGAACCGGCGGGTCCGGACGCCGTCATGGTCACCCGGTCCGGCGTCTATCACACGGCCGAATGCCTTTACGCGACAGCGGCGGGCAGGTGGCTGAACCGTGGCGATGCGGCAGCCCGCTATCCGAAAGCGCGTCCGTGCCGGTTGTGCGATCCGGGGCCGCTCGACCAGTCCGCCAGCGCCGCCGCCGCTGTCGTCGAGGCAACCGCCGCACCGGAGGAAACCGATGCCTGACAGCGACGCGCATCGTCTTTATGCCGAAATCAAGGAGCTCGGCGTCAAGATCGACAACCTCACCGAGTTGTTCAACCACGCCGCCCACGGCGACGGGTTTCCCCGGTGCGCCAGTCATGAACGGCGGATTCTCCACATGGAAAAGGATGTCGAACTGTGCCACGACCGCATCGGGTCGGTGAAAAAATGGCTGGTCGCCGGTCTGGTGTCGGTGATGAGCATGCTCGCGAACTTTGTCTGGAACGTCATCCAGTCCGGCTCGAAACACTGACGCCCGTGTTCAATCCGGCGCTGGTCGAACGGTTGCATCCGCGCACCACGCCGCCTCCTACCGGGCGGTAGACGCGGTATCCCGCAAGGTGTTTACCGAAGAGGACGGGTGAAGGAAAGCCTCTTCACTGCAATGAAAGGCACATCATGTTACGCACGCTTTTTCTCGCCGCCGCCGGGGCCTTTTGCGGCATGGTCATTCTTACGGCGGCGCTTCTCGGCGGGTGCGGCGGCAAGGCCGGCAGCCGCGCGGCTCCCGCGCCCGACTCCGCCGTTGATCCGGCGGCAACGGTGAAGTCGGAGTCGCCGCCGTCGCCGTTGGCCCAACCGGCACCGGATCGCGACAGTTCGGCCCTGCCGGAAATCGGCCGCGATCCGTCTCAACTGGGGCGGTTGGAGACGGAGGCGGTGGTCGACGCCTCCGTCTTCCACGCCGAACACGGCGCCTCCCGACCGGGCGCGGTGCGATTGGCGCCCGGCACCTGGCTCCTTCCGGCCGCCGCCATGCCGCCGCCGGACGACCCGCCCGCCGCCGGAGGGAAATAATTATGCGCCGCAAGAAAAGTATCGTCCGGCTTGTCGTCCTGACCGGGGCGCTGGCGCTGGCGGCCGCCGTCGGCGGCTGCCGCTTCCGGTCGGCCGGACCCGACGCGTCTACGG
>JAJQFC010000304.1 GCA_021201355.1 Planctomycetaceae bacterium
ACATCATCGTTAACGCCATGTCCCCCGGTTACACCAACTCCGAACTCTTCCAGAACGGTATGGCCGACCGCGCCAAACAGGAAGGGACAACCGCGAAAGCGCTCATCGATGAAATGATGAAGAGTGTGCCGATCGGTCGGGCTGCGGAGCCGGAAGAAATCGCCGAACTTGCCTGCTGGCTTGCCAGCGACCGTAACACCTATTTGACCGGTGCCGACCTCCTTATCGCCGGCGGCAATGTTATGCATTGATGGCCGAATATCCAGCCATCCCGGGGTTATACGGGATTGTTTACACTTGCGGCGATGCGGCATGGCGACTTTTAAGAAGGTGCCGTGCCGCCGGCCGTTCATTTCCCGTTTGGGTTCCATTGCCCACTGAACCGCACCACTTCTTCCGAACGGTATTAGACGAGGGGGAGGCACCCCATGACCGATTCGAACTATGTTCTTGAAATGTTGAATATCGTCAAAACGTTTCCCGGCGTACGAGCTCTCGACAATATGTCCTTGCGCGTGCGCCCGGGAACGGTCCACGCCCTTGTCGGCGAAAACGGCGCGGGCAAGTCCACCCTTATGAAGATTCTCAGCGGCCAGTACGCAATTGACGAAGGCCGCATTTTCTTCCAGGGACGCGAACTTCATCCGCAAAACGCCGCCGACGCCCTGAACGCCGGCATATCCATGATCCATCAGGAGCTGTCCCCGATCAACGATATGACAATTGCGGAAAATGTTTTTCTCGGTCGCGAGCCAATGCGGGCGGGCGGCTGGATGGTCGATTTTCCGAAAATGTACCGCGACACCGAACGCCTTTTCGACAAGCTTGGCGTTACCTACAACCCGCGCGCGCGAATGGGAACCCTTTCCGTCGCCGGCATGCAGCTGGTGGAAATAGCCAAGGCGATTTCCCGGGAAGCGTCGTTGATCATCATGGACGAGCCGACATCCGCAATTACCGAAACGGAAGTGGAAATTCTCTTCCGACAGATAAATGAACTCCGGTCAAATGGCGTCGCCATTGTCTATATAACCCATAAGATGGATGAAATTTTCGCCATAGCCGATGATATCACCATTATTCGGGACGGTTCCTTTATTTCTACCGGAGCGGTCGCCGACTTCGACAGCCAAAAACTCATCTCAATGATGGTCGGTCGCACCATCACTGAAATTTTCCCGAAGACAGCGGTTCCCATCGGCAAGGAAATCATCCGCCTGGAGAATCTTTCAGGCAAAGGTTTTTCCGATGTTTCCTTCACAGTGCGCGCCGGAGAAATCGTCGGCCTTGCCGGTCTTGTCGGGGCGGGAAGGACGGAAATCGCTCGCGCCATATTCGGTCTCGATGCCGCACGATCGGGAAAGATCTTCGTCGAAGGCGAGGAGGTGCACATCGGCACGGTGCGCGATTCGATTCGTCGCGGCATCGCGATGATAAGTGAGGACCGGAAACAGGAAGGACTCGTGCTGCAGCGATCGGTCAAGGAAAACACCTCTCTCGCCTACCTGAAACAATTCTCGTCCCGCCTAAAGATCGACGGAAAAACGGAACGCGAGCGGGTACGGGAAATGATACAGCTCCTTCAGGTTAAAACTTCCAGCATGGATACGCAGGTATCGACGCTGTCGGGCGGCAATCAGCAGAAAGTCGTCATTGCCAAATGGATATTGGGTGACGTCAAAGTCCTCATTCTCGACGAACCGACCCGCGGCATCGACGTCGGTTCCAAGTCGGAAATCCATCGCCTCATGGGAAGATTGGCCCAGCAAGGAATGGCGATCATCATGATTTCTTCCGAACTCCCGGAGGTTCTCGGCATGTCGGACCGAATCGTGGTCATGCACGAAGGACGCATGAAAGGCATAATCGCGAGGGAAGAAGCGACTCAGGAAACCATTATGCACATGGCCGTCAGCGAACCGACGGCTTCTTGACGTACAGGGGAAAAAATGAATAACGCTGCACTGGCCGGCAAATGGGATTTGGCTGCTGTTTATAGAAAATACGGAACCTTTATAATTTTCGCCATAATTTTCCTTTTAGCCTCCTTCTTCACCCGAAATTTCTTCAGCCAGGCCAATCTCACAAATGTTGTCCGGCAGATGGTGGTGGTTACGCTCCTCGCACTTGGCGTGACATTTGTTATTATACTTGGACATATCGACGTGTCATTGGGGTCGGTTATGGCGCTGGCCGGATGCATATCCGCCGAGGTTATGCGCACCACGCAAAGCTTATGGCTTGCGGTGTTCGCCGGTCTTGCGGTAGGCGTTGTCGTCGGTCTGATTAATGGCTACACCATTACCTACTTCACCATTCCCGCTTTTATCATGACATTGGCGATGACGACAGTGGCCAGGGGCTCGGTTCTTCTGTTTACCGGCGGCAAGCCGATCACCCGCCTCGGCAGCTTTTCCGTCATTGGCCAGGGAAGGGTGGCGGGGATACCGATTGTATTCGTAATTCTTGCCTTCTTCCTGGTGCTTTCCTGGTTTCTTCTGAATCATACCCGCTTCGGTCGCTATATCTACGCCGTCGGTGGCAACCGTTCCGCCTCCATCGCGTCCGGCATCAACGCCGACGGTGTCGTACGGAAAGCGTTTCTTTTCAACGGCATACTTACGGCCATCGCCGGCATAGTGCTTATGTCCAGGATGAACTCCGGCCAACCGGCGGCAGGCATTGGCTACGAATTCGACGCCATCACGGCGGTCGTTGTCGGCGGGACCAGTCTTGCCGGTGGTAACGGGACCATCCTTGGCACCTTTATCGGTTCCATGATTATTGCGGTCATTAACAATAATCTCAATCTCTTGAACGTCAATTCGTATTGGCAACAGATTGTCAAAGGGATAATTATCCTCATTGCGGTCATTATCGACGTTCGCACCAAACGCGCTGCGAAGTGAGACCCATTCCAACTTTTTCGCCTGATCTTGATAATCGGGCATTACCTTAACGGAACGAGGAGGTATCGCATGAGAATCCACGCCAGATTTATGTTTGGAATAACCGCGCTCTTTCTTTCGGCCTGCATCGCTCAGGCGACGCCGGCCGGGGAAAAACATATCATCGGCTATGCCACATCGGCTGATACCGATGTCTATATCCAGCGTCTGAAGGAGACGTTTCAGGCTCTCGCCAGCCAGGACCCGAACATGGAAGTTATTTATACCGACGCCGGAGGCGACGCCAATCGTCAACTCGATCAAATCGATAACTTCCTCGTTCAAGGCGTGGATGCGATGATCGTCATCGCGGTTGATTTTGCCGGCGTGGTGATGGGCATCGAAAAGGCCAACGAAGCCGGTGTGCCTGTCATCTGCCTTGCCATCAAAGCTGACGGCGGCGATTATGTTTTCGTCGGGTCGACCCATCGCGAAGCAGGCGAATTGCAGGGTGTCTTTATCCGCGAGAACCTGAAGCAGGGTGGTAAAATTGTCTACCTTGGCGGGTACCCCGGATATTCCCATACGACTGAACGACGGGAAGGATTCAGGGAGGAGGCGCTGGACAAACGGCCGGACATTGAACTTCTTGCCGACATGGCGGCGAATTACGATCGCGACAAAGGCATGCAGGTTATGGAGGATTTTATACAAGCGTTCCCGATCATCGATGCCGTCGTTGCCGCAAACGATCAGATGGCTCTTGGAGCAATCGAGGCCATGAAAGCCGCCAACCGCATCGACGGCGTCATTGTCTGTGGCGTTGACGCTCTGCCCGAGGCGATTGATGCAATTGAGGAAGGAACACTGACCTATACCCTTCTGCAAAATGCCGAAGCCCAGGCGGACGCTTGCTACAAGACGTTGAAGGATATCCTTGACGGGAAGCCGACTCCCCGGGAGGTCTCTGCTCCTTTCGAACCGGTAACAAAAGACAACTACCTCGAATACAGAAAGTGACATTCTTCTTGAACTGGGAGGGATATTGGAACAAAATTACCCTACTACCGTTTATTGCATGCCCTTCCTCAGCATCGATTGGGAAGGGCATGCTTTTCAAATAACTTGCAATAGACAGAGGCAGCGTCATGAATATTAAACGTTTACATATAATTGCCATAGCTGTTGTGGCAGTGACAGGTCTTTCACTCGTTCAGATCTCTTTTTCCGGATCGAAATCCGACCAGCCAATTCGGGAAGATTCCGACCGCGTCGAAATCACGTTTGATTTTAATCGAAAGGTCGGGATGGCAAGCAATCAGTTTGCCGTATGGATCACCGACGAAGATGGAAAAATGGTACGCACTATTTTCGCAACCGACTTTACCGCAAAAAACAATGGCTGGAAAAAGCGGAAAGAATCTTTGCCGGAATGGGTAAAGGCTGCGGATGTTGAAAAGATGCATCAGGAAGAATTAGCTGCCATTTCCGGCGCGACTCCTGTGGCGCGCCCGATCGTCCTTGCTTGGTATCTTGACGATGCGGAGGGAAAGACCGTCGAACCGGGGTTATATACGGTGAATATCGAAGGATCACTCCGCTGGGCTAACCGGGTGCTATACCAGGGTACGCTAAACCTGAATGACGAGGAAATTATTCTACAGCCAACGCCACAGTATTTCGGCGAGAATTCAGACGACCGAGATATGATTGCCAATCTTTCCGTGGCGTTGATACGACCGAACGCAAAATGAATGGAATGTTGTCAAATAATTCGAAACATACTGGTGGATTATGGCGAATATAACAATGAAAGATATAGCCCGGGCCATGAACGTTGACCTGGCTACCGTTTCCCGGGCGCTGAACGACCAATACGGCGTCAGCGACGCTGTCAGGAGCGCCATCAAGAACAAGGCGGAGGAAATGGGTTACCGGCCGAATGCCTTGGCACGGCGTTTGGCGACGAATCGGGGAAATACCATAGCCTACATGGCTCCCGATCTTGCCAATTTGTTCCATGTGGAAATTGCCCACGCCGTAAAATATTATTTCCATCCGCTTGGCTACACCGTTCTTGTCTGCGATTCCGAGTGGGAGCTGGAATCGGAAATTGCATATTTGGACTATATGGAGCGCCATCGCGTGGATGGCATAATACTCAAGTCCGCAAGCTGTGATTTTTCGCACATTATCCAGAACATTTCGTGTCCCGTCACCATGGTAAGTACAGACACATCCAGCGAGTTTTCAACCATCGATACAGATAATTTCTACGGCGGGTTCATGGCGACCGAAGCGCTGATTCGTTGTGGCTATCGACGGATAGCGTATTTGGGCGCCAAACAAGATCCCATCGCCTCTGAGCATCGCGGTAACGGCTACAGGGCCGCGCTGGTGCACTATGAACTTCCCTACCAAAAAAGTCTGGTTGGGGAGGGAGATTTCAGTATGGAGGGTGGGCGTCAATTCATAAAAAGTATATGGAAGCGCAAGAATCGCCCCGATGCCATATTTTGCATCAACGATGATAGCGCCATCGGTGTGATGGATTATCTTCTCGGGATAGGTATCCGAATCCCTGAGGATTTCGGTGTAATAGGGTATGACAACATGACCCTCGCGGCGCTTTCACAGATACAATTATCCACCATCGCGCAGCAAGGGATGCAAATGGGGAAGGGCGCAGCTGAGCTGCTGTACAAGGCTATTCGGTCGACCGGTAAGACTGAGCCAGAGCATCGGGTTATCGCGCCAACCCTTATTCTCCGTAAAACCACTCGTCCAATAGGAGAGTATCAGCCAACTCCTGTTGAGAAAATCAAGCGACACAAATGATGCGCCCATATGGATGGATGAGAAAGTATAGTATCCAAGTAAGCAAGTTTACTAAAGAATGCGCGTGCTCTCCAAATTTATCCTACTTAAATTCGAATGTTCGTCGGCCTGACCGCATAAAGCTCGGCTAATTTCATAATAGTTGTGCCGCTCGAAGGAAAACATTTTCTTCGAATTAGCGATTATATTCCAAAAGGAAATGTATTTTACCTTTTCTTTAACACGCTAATGAGTCGCAACCTTTATTTTGTCCTCCTCCCATTCTTTGACAGACCAATAAATGTAATCTTGGCGAATTATAGGGTGGAAGGGCACCTGCATAGAGGACGTTTTTCTTCAGAGAAAATTGACCATCAATCTTCCTAATAGCGCCTCGGCATTAATTGCTATCCATCGCCAGTGCAGCCTAGATAATCCTAAGGTCGTTATTGGTTAAGACGAATTGCTTTGATCGGTATATGTATAAACGAAGTAATAGAAACCGTGAGTAAAGTGCGAGGTGTTATTTATTAAAAACCGCAACCCCTTGAGGTTGCGGCGGTTAAAGCTGGAGCGGGCGAAGGGAATCGAACCCTCGTGATCAGCTTGGAAGGCTGATTCAATGGCGATGCATCTCCTTTGATAGCAACGTAATATATTAAGAGGCAATAGCTTGCATCTAAACCGCACCCTTTCATATGAAGCATAATCGAGCAACATGAGGCATGAAAATTTGCCTATTGGTGCGGGAAAGGTGCGGTGCGTGCGTTACATTGTATCAAGATGAATCAACAGCATTATTTAGGAAAACTGCCTTCATTTTATTGCAAAGCAATATAGCATTAAAGGTCTCGGCCAGACGGTGGCCAATCCAACTCAAACGGTTCAAGGAGTCCCGTCTTATGGTGACTGGCTATGAATAATTTATATTTCGTTTCCCTTCCCGTCTTTTCCTGTAGTGTTTTTAGCAACGCAACAAAATACGCAATTTTTCTAATTGGGGTCCTGCAACCGAAAATAACACCTTTTAAGGCACTCTCGTGATAAAAAACTTTGTTGTCATTGGCGACTTGGTAAGTGGTGATTCTTTTGCCTATTCATTGCCATTATACGCTTTACTTGACTCACACTACACCCAGCAGCCTTGGCTGTCTCTGTGATTGTGTGGCCGTCTTTCCTAAGTGCGATGATGCGCTGATGTATTATTGTATTCGCTTTCCGACCTGCATATTTTCCTGAAGCCTTGGCAAGTGCAATGCCCTGTCGCTGCCTCTCCCGCCTTGTTTCATAATCATCCCGAGCCATTTGTAATGCAAGCTTCAATAACATCTCCTGCACTGATTCAAGGATGATTTTTGCCACGCCGTCGCTGTCATTCATTATTTCGGTGAAATCCACCACCCCGGGAATTGCAAGCCGAGCACCCTTATCACGGATGGATTTTACCAACCGTTCTGCCTCGGGAAGGGCCAGACGGCTAATCCGGTCCATTTTTTCTGCAATAACCACCTCACCCGGTTGGAGGTCTCGAATCATCCGATTAAGTTCGGCACGATCTGCATTTGCTCCTGATGCCTTTTCACTATAGACCCCAGCTATGTAAAAACCGGCCCTTCTCGCGTCGTCAACAATTTGCTCCTGCCGGGCCAGATCTTGGTCGACTGTGCTGACACGCTGATAGATTCGAGCTATTTTCATAGTATCCTCCCCGGCTATTTTGAGTAGACCCTATTTGTCCATTATATAATACTAGCCAAAATAGTCAAGTTCTAATTTAAATTGGCCCCATCAAGTTTAACCACCCTAAGTGGCTAGAAATGAGATGTTCGGGGCGTACTCATTATTACAGAGCCGACTCAAGAAGTCTGCTCTGTCTAATAATTGCCTTTGGAATGGGAAAATCGCAGGAATAATTTGATCGTGGTATGAAGAAATGTCACAGCGAAGCTGGTTGGAAAAATTAGAAGAGACGCTAATTCAGTGTTGCTATTCCTAAAAAAAGCAAAAACCGATTCTGAAAAACACTTTTTGGCAGAAACTTATTTTTCAAAAATGTTTCCGTAAATTAGACTTTTGCAAATCATTATTACATTTTTCATTATCGATCTAAACTATCTAAATTCTACGATTACATAGTTCACGAACGTCTGAAAGGGTTAACTGTCATGCAGTCATTAGGCAAAACCCGCACCGCACTTTATTCACATAAGGGAAAGGCGCTCTTTCCTAATTAAACTGTCTATGGGTACGCGGGTAGTTATCCTCTGACCAAAGCCTACCGAGGACATGAAGCCCTAATTCCCTCGGGTATGGAATCCATTTTTCGCTCCAATTATAACATAATGACAGTTTAAAGTTTTGTCCAAACTGCCATTGGATAGCGTTCTTCCGGGTTACATTCTTTACCTGACTGAAAAATGATTCGCCGTTTGGCATAATATGTTCGAATGTCTGGAGGCTGGTGTCAGCTAATAAGGCTTTCCCTTTAATAATAATCCTTCCAACCTCAGCTATGTCCTTTCGGAACTCTATATGTGAAATTAGCTCGCTATCTTTCCTGTTGAATACCACAATGTAATGTTCAGCAAAGACACCGTATTTGTAGGTGAATTCGCCGACGATTTCACGAATAACATATCCATACTTCTCTCGTATTTCTTGTGCTATGGTCTCTCTATGGTAATCGCCATTATAGCGGAGCGACATAATAGCGAAGTTGGCGTGAGGAGGTAAATCTTCAAATATTGGAAGGACGGCACGGGTACGGAGGGATTTGATTTCCAATGGGAAATAATCGCAATAACGCCCCTTTATGAATTCACCAACTTTAAGATGACTCATAATATGTTCCTTTAATTTTTATAGTTGGTTTATTATCCGTTCCCAAAATTTTAAATAAATTATTAACAAATTCCTTCAAGCCGTTCCACCACTTCGGGATAGATGGAGACTGGCCGGAGAAATGTATCGGCTACCCTTAGGGCCAGAAGCGCAAGGTCCCGTAATTCCTCATCAGGGTTCTTCTCTGCCCGAGCGACTAGGTAGTCCGTGCAGGCAATAATACGGGTCTTTTTACCTTCTTTCCCTACCCCTCTACAGCGCGTCTTAGTGCCTAAAACTCTCCTGAGACGTAAAAGGCCGAGAACAGGCAACCAATGGTGATCGCGATAGTCTCATAGTCAGAGGGATCATTATTGAGGAGTGAGCAGAGGAATGAATCACGCTGGTCACGGTTGGTGATATCCACGTCCGAAAGGCCATGCTCTACCTTTTCATTGAGGAAGGCATCAGCCTTCCTATCAATCGCTTGCTTATAGCTCCTACGGTACTCATCCTTGGGCATTGCAAGAGACCGATGGATGCCGAAAATATCCTCAGAGGGGATAAGGTTGAAACTTTCCTCGGTACTCCAATCCAAGCTCTTTTCATGCGCCATATAACCCCTCCCTTTTTTAATGGTATATAAAGATGGATTCGGTAATATTGACTCCATTGTGATATAAAGGTCCAAGCACCTTAATTCGAAACAGGATGATTATATAAATGGTAAAGCGTTATTCTGTCAGTGTTTCCGATGAATTGGCAAACAAAATTGACAAGTGGAAGAAGTCCATTAATGTTTCCCAAGTCTTTCAGGAAGCCATGGAAAGGGTCATCGCGGATAAGGAAGGTTATACCTCCCGGCTTACCGACTATGACGATTCCATCGAATCTATCGTCGAACGACTCCGCAGAGAAAAGTCCCTTGAAGACCAAACCTATTATAACCAAGGTAAAGAAGTAGGCTTTGAATGGGCAAGAAAGGCCAGCTATCGCGAGATTCAAATGGCGATATCGAAAAAAGCTGAAGTCGACAAAAATAGAGATAAAAGCAGTGGCCTGAAGAAGGGCAGTCTAAAAATTGGTCCATTTAAAGAAATTATCTCTAAAATTCTTCAGGACACTGCTGAATGGCAAACAATCCAGTGGAAATTTAAATCTGAATCTGGATTGCTGCCTGCGGAAGCAATTCAATGGCTGCGTGGTTGGCTTGACGGTGTTGACACTCTATGGATTCAGGTTGCAGATAAAATCTAGCATACACTCCCAGTCTTTTAGAATAAAGTTGCATTTAATAAGAAAGTTAGTATGCGAGCAACCGCTCTCTTCACCTAGCTTGCCTATCTAAATATAATGACTTTATTTACTCCGGACGGATAGAATGAGGTTTCATTCGATTTTTCCACGACTTCGTCAACCATTATGATCGAATTGTAAAAAACAAGCCTCGGCGCAAGAATTAGATTGTCTTTATAATCTTCCATCATTACGCTAATATTAGAGACCAGAGATCCTCCAGAACTCTGAAACCCTTCCGCAGAAGGATCACCATTGGCGTCAACCATTGTAAAACTTATGTGTGAGCGTCCGATAATGAAATCTCTACTTAAGCTATCAGGTATTCGGTAAACATCACTAGAAATTTCGAATTCAGCGGTATCTGTACCCTGACTTTTAAGATCGAATTTCGAAATAACAACCAACTTGTCGAAGCCATCGATAGAAGAACCAAAATCAATCCGGGTTTTTTCAGGATCCCAACTCCGATACCCGGCGAATTCTTTTTTACGATCTGTATGCCGCCAAGAGTTTTCACTATTTACAGTTGCATTAAATGGCGTCGACTCAATATCATTTCTTCTGAATAAGTCACGGATCTCGGTGATGAATTCATTATATTTATCTTGATTTACGGAAACCTGTGCTGAGTATTTAAGGACCTGCGGTCTACTAACAGGGAGGGTCGGAAAGTCGGTAAATGTTATGTCATAAAAGTCTTTTTGATATTTAGATAATATACTCGCATATTCAGTTGGGAGGTCCTGGGCCATAGCAAAGTTTGAAACAAAAATGAAAGCCAGCAGAAGTTGTGTCTTTACGATAAATTTCATAGCATTCCTTTCCCGTGATCGATAACGCCTGCACAATAAAAACCCAAAAGTAGAACTGCAAAAAAAGCTCCCCAAAATTTCACATCCATGCTCATCTCCTTGGCCAACAAAAAAGGGACGGATCAACCGTCCACCAGAGGCTTCCTGCCAAGTCAGCCATGCAAGCACGTGATGAGCCGTCCCAAATTTTTGGGACGACAAGGTACGCGTGGCTTGCATTACAAAATCTGGCAGGATTTTTCTGGTGGTACTTCGCCTTGTCGTAAACTATATGTGAGGTTTGTATGAATAAAGCGCTATGCCATAGGCGTTGCCTTTCCTCGAAGGGTAAGGAGATAAAAAGTCCATATTATTATATCTTTATCGGCCACTTTTGCAATGGGATGTGGCGTATATCGCACCGTCGAATCTTTGGTAGCTTAAATAGGGTTAATTAACCCTGCGTTCATGGTACCAAAACAGGGTTGTTTATATTATTACAGGAGGTGATAACCAGACTCAACGACGAGGTGCTTAATCAGCATTCCTGAAAATTTTCTAGCTTGCAGTACTGACTATTAAAATACAAATTGACCCAGCCACAAGGCCCATGAGTATTTTGTACTACTTTGACTTCAAGCTCTCCGGGTCTTTCATTGGCGACATAATACTCGGGTCTATATAACAAAAGGATATTATCAGCTTGGACCGCTGTATTTCCATAAAGCTTTGAGACACTAGGCAGACGGGACGATCCATGTGGCTTTAAGTTTGAGATTGCAATGATGGGTATGTCCAATTGGCGGCTTAATAGCCGTAAACTACGCATTGAACTACTCACCTGAATAGAATGGGGATTATCATTTTTTGATATTTTCATCAGCTCGAAACTATCAATTACAAATATCTCCACTTTATTCTTCTCTCTCATAAGACGCATTTGGTCCACCACCTCGGAAAAATCCAATCCATAAGGCTGGCAGATCCATAGTGGAATATTCTTTAACTCCTCACATGCTTTTGTAACTTTTATCTTTTCCGCTTTGGACAAATTACAGCATCTTATCTTTTGTGAATCGACATGTGACTGTAATGCCATAAAACCTATAACCAACCATGGGTTCCTATAGGAGATCAACCCTACACTTCTCTTTGAGCATGACACGCTATGAGCGACATTCATCCCAAAAATAGTTTTACCCATAGAAGGCAAACCCGCAACTACAGTAAGCTCACTCTTGTGAAGGCCACCATTTAGAATTTGATCCAATTCAGTAAACCCGGTTTTAATTGCGTTTTCTTCATCGGAGAACCTAGATTCCCAATCATCCCAAAATTGGATTAATGCTCGATTGATTGAAACAAAGTGATCAATCTTAACCTTCTCAAGCGGTACATTACTCCCTTCCATGACTCTCCTACATTTCTATGCTGGTGTAATCGGCCCTGATTTCTCCCAATACCTTGAGAGCAGGATCAGCCGCACCTGTTTTCCAATCATAGCGCCAAGCATATATTTGAGTAAGCTTCCAGTTTTCCCCAAACTGCTTCTGGAGGGCATTCTTTCTTGTGACGGCTTTTTCAAAGCGGACGGATTTTCCTCCGTCAATTTCTAAGTGCTCAAAATACTTTTCCTCGGGATTAACCACAATGACCTTCCCTTTGGAAATACTTCGACCAATATCATTCACGTCATCCCAAAACGTTTTAAAAGGAATGATTTTATGGTGTCTAAGGTTGTAGATTACAACATAATGCTCAGGAAATACGCCGTATGGAAAGGAATACTCACCGACGATTTCCCTAATTGAATAGCCGTATCCACTCCTCACATGCTCTTGAATTTCTTCCCGACCATAATCCCCGTTGTAACGCAGTGAGGTGATGGCATAGTAGGTACCTGTGGGAAGATCGGCAAAAATGGGCGGTATTGCTCGATTCGGTAAATTCCTGCAATCTTCAGGAAAATACGGGCAGTGATAGCCGGTTATGAAGTCCTTCAGGTTAAACATAGCTCGCCTCCACTAAGGACATTGGCGACCTTCCCCTCACTCTGGTTCACCGTTACCACTCCTGAGGAACAAGCTTTCTGGAGAACCACAGACCGCCTAGCCACTGCCCTTGTTGCTCATTACAAATTACCACCCTTCCAGAGCCGTTCATAAAAGCCAGCTTATTGTGACGGCCAATTTCCTCCTCCAGCATGGCAAACCGACGTATACCAGCCAAACTATCGCCATTCATTGAGGATAGATGCTGATCACGAAAAGTTATTGTGTCAGATACCTCAGCATCAGTGTCAATACCACGAGTGAAAGTGCCGTTATGGACAAAGGCCAAATCAGATGCAATGCGATGGGGATGGCAGTTTTCCATGTTAATGGAACCCACGGTCGCATATCGAAAGTGGAAAATTACAGGCACATTGGGAAATTCCTTCTGCCTCTTACGCCACACATTCAGGAAATCACAAAACGTTCCAAGATGCTTATGAATAATCACCTTATCTTGAGACGGGAACATAAAACCGGCCCCATGTGGGTTGGACTGAAAGCAACGCTTAAGTATATCTACGTTGATCGGGACTCCAACCGGCTTGAAAATAATGATGCACATTAAGCCCCTTTCGAAAACGTATTCCATGTATTGAAAAGAAGTTAAATAGACGCCGCCCATTTAAAAGACGGCGTCCTTACCTCTTCTCGCAGTGCTAACTTGGCAGGAAGCCCATTTTTAACTTTTGCATAATACTATAAAAAGTATATACTGTCAATATATTATATAACATAAATTTAAGATAGCCCAATTTATATAAAAGGAGAGAATCATGGTAAAGCGGTTTTCCGTCTCTGTTTCGGAAGAATTGGGGCAAAGGATTCATCGCTGGAAAGATGAAATCAGCCCTTCAGCGATATTTCAACGTGCTATGGAGGAAGTGGTTAGAGAGAAAGAGGAGTTTTCTGGGCGATTGCAAGATGACCCCGCACTACCTGAAGTAGTGGAACGGCTTAGAACTGAAAGTGGTAAGGCAAGGTCAGAGTACAGAGTTAATGGAAAGAGTAAAGGTATTGAATGGGCTAAGTGCGCATCATTAAAGAACATAAAGCATATTCTTCATGAAAAAGAATGCTTTGATGATCTCTTCTCACAGAATGAGCGCATTCCTCCTTCAATGATCTTGGATGATTATGTAATCGGGGCTTATGTTAAGCAGGCTTGGGCCGGAGATCCTGCTTTTGAATCCAAATACGTCGGAAACAAAAGAAAGGAAGAGGTTCTGTCCCCGGAATCTGTATTATGGTTTGAGGGTTGGTTGGAAGGCGTAAGCACTTTTTGGAAGGAAGTCGAAAAGCGGATGTAGGGTATGGTAAACTTATACCTTATCCTGACCCCGCTGTCTTCTTATCACAATTAAATCGTAAAGACATTGATTATGGTTTTTAAGGTTGATATATTGCGTTACAATAGCCACCTTAAAAGTCAAACGAAGTGTGCTTAGAGGTACACTGGTCCCTTATGCACTGGCGGGCATTATTTTGGAAAATTTCCATTATTCGATCTGGAGCGCGTGAACGATGGTATTAAGGATTCCATCGGGTAAGTATCCCCGGCCATCATGGCAGAAAGCCATGATGGTTATGGTTACATTACGGCTCTTGATTATGATGGGACTTCTAATTATGGCATCCGCATGTTTGGCAGTTGCTGGAGAAGGTAAATCGGACTTCACTGTGTCCTTGTATCCAGTCGAGGCGTTCATTGCAAAATGGGAGCACTCGGGAGGAAGTGAGTTAGGCTCATCACAGAGCTTTCTAAATGAATTATGCGATCTCCTCCTTGTTGACCGGCCACACCCACCAAGGGCGAAAAACCGCGATAATCGCTACACCTTTGAAAAAAAGGTGACCTTTGTTAATCCTAATGGAAAGGTCAGTAGAGGTCGGATTGACCTTTATAAACGGGGTTGTTTTGTACTTGAATCCAAGCAAGGCTCTGCTAATTTTCCAGCGATTGATAGAGGGCCGGATTTTAGCAGAGGCACTGCAATACGTTATACCAATGCTTGGGATGAAGCGAGAATCAATGCCCGTCTCCAAGCTGAAAGGTACGTTAATGCACTCCCGCCTGAGGATGGACGCCCTCCTTTCATAATGGTGGTCGATGTCGGTGAGTGCATCGAAGTCTACTCTGATTTCGGGCAGGCTGGTGTTTATACTCCTTTCCCTTTCCCTCAAAACCACTGCATTTTATTGGAGGATTTGAAGGAACCTGATATTCAGGACAGGCTCCACCGCATCTGGACTGACCCGATGTCCCTCAATCCGGCAATAGCCACGGAACGGGCAACGCAAGATATCGCGGAAATACTGGCTCGTCTAACAGCCTCATTGGAGGAGTCAGGATACCGGGCTGAGACCATCTCAAAGTTTTTAATGCGGGCAATTTTCAGCATGTACGCCGAAGACGTGGAGCTAATTCCAAAAGACTCCTTCACTTTGTTAGTTGCGAAATTGCGCGATGCTGCCATTGGCTCCAACACCGACGACACGACGATGCTGTCCACCATCGAACTGACCGAATTGTGGAAAGTGATGAATAAGGGAGGAACCTTCCCTTCCATAAAGGGCCAAATAAGGCGTTTTGGGGGGCCTCTGTTCGCAGAGGATGCAATTGCCCTACCGCTTACTGCCGGACAGTGTGAGATGCTCTTTGAGGCCGCTAAAGCGGAATGGTCATTAGTGGGTCCTCCATTTTTGGCACTCTGGTCGAAAGAGCACTTTCCCCCGAGCAGCGCCATAAAATGGGGACTCATTACACTCCATCCGCTTTTGTGGAGCGTTTGGTGGTACCCAGTATTATTGAACCGTTGCGGCTCGAATGGAATGTGACCAGAGATATTGCGCTGGAACACATTCGTAAAGGAGACCGGGTTGCTGCCAAGGAAAAGGTGAGAAGGTTTCATAAGCAACTATGTGAGACAGTTATCCTCGACCCTGCCTGCGGCAGTGGGAATTTTCTGTTTGTATCCCTGAACCTCATTGCTTCACTTGAAGCTGAAATCCGTTCCGCATTAATCGGTCTGGGCGACTTGGAATATCTTCACAACGACCAATGCCCATCTGTAACTCCAAGTCAATTTAAAGGTATTGAACTTAATCCTCACGCTGCGGACATAGCAGAAGTGGTATTGTGGATAGCCTGCCTCCAGAGCCATTACAAGAACAACGGTCGTGTTCCCCCGAACGAGCCTATCATCCCTGATGACCATGTTGTTTTTAGGGGGGACGCAATCCTTGCAGCAGAATGGCCGAGGGCTGATTTTATTGTGGGCAACCCTCCCTTTGCTGGCAACAAACGACTCCGTACTTTTTTGGGGACGAGTATGTTGAAAAAATGTTTCGGCTATATCCCGACTTTCCCAAAAACACGGACTATGTCATGCGTTTTTGGGACAAGGCCGCAGCCCTGGCGAGAGAGGGGGAAATAGTTCGGTTCGGTTTTATCACTACCAACAGCATCAGTCAGGTCAGCAATAATCAAATCATCAAAAAGCATCTTGAAGCAGAAAATCCTCTTTCCATTGTATATGCTATCCCAGACCATCCCTGGGTTGACGGTGCTGGAAACGCAAAGGTTCGCATTGCCATGACTGTTGGTGAGGCCGGATCGAAAGAAGGG
The DNA here is from genome assembly GCA_021201355.1 of Planctomycetaceae bacterium. Taxonomy (GTDB): domain Bacteria; phylum Planctomycetota; class SZUA-567; order SZUA-567; family SZUA-567; genus JAJBSZ01. The sequence goes on from JAJQFC010000304.1 coordinate 16,295, forward strand.
ACCCTTGCCGTCATTACCAAAAGTCAAAAAGGGTATGATGGAGTTCCGCAACTGGAGTTCAGCACGCGATACGGTTACATCAAACCAAACCTTACTGTAGGGCCGAGTTTAACCAATGCCAAGGCATTAAAAGCCAATGCCGGATTAGCATTCATGGGAATTAAGCCCGTAGGCAAGGGGTTCATAATTACGAAGGAAAAGGCCGAGGAACTTGGTTTGGGAACGACTCCGGGTCTTCAAAAGCATATTCGCCCGTACATGAACGGACGTGATGTTGTAGGAATTAATCGCGGTCTTTTGGCGATTGATATGTGCCAATTGAATGCGGACGAGGTGAATAGATGCTTTCCGTTAGTTTTTCAATGGCTCCACGATACTGTGAAACCAATCCGCGATCAGAATAAAATGGAATCAAGGAGGTTAAACTGGTGGAAATTTGGTTCAGCCATTACCGGGTTTAATAAGGCAGTCTCCGGCTTGCCGAGATATATTGTAACGTGTAATACCGCGAAGCACCGTCTTTTCATATTTTTGGACAGCAATGTTATTCCCGATGGTGCTCTTACAGCCATCGCTTTGGATGATGCCTTTTACCTAGGAGTACTTTCCTCAAGAGTACACGAAATATGGGCGGACGCCACCGGAGGAACACGTGGTCAAGGTAAAGTGTATAATAAGACTCTTTCATTCGACGGATTTCCGTTTCCTGATGCAAATTCCACGACCATGGAAAAAATACGTGAGCTTGGCGAAGCTATCGACCAACATCGAAAACAGCGTCAGTCCATGTTTCCTCAGCTTACCCTCACGGAAATGTATAATTTGATGGGTATTCTTCGTAACGGCGATGAGCTGTCTGAAAGAGACTTGCAGGCAATCGAACATGGCCAAATTAAAGATCTCCTTGAAATGCATGACGAATTGGACGAAACCGTGGCAACGTCATATGGTTGGCCAAGCGACATAGCTGACGCAGAGGTGTTGGAATTACTTATTCAACTAAATAAAACACGCGCAAGCAATGAGTAATATGGTAGATTTCGTTATCTCCAATTAGAATTCTCTCGGTACAAAAGGTGAGGACTAAATTTGTTTCAACACTATATCAATAGAAATGAAATTGTGAAAAATTTTATCTTTAATAAATCCTTTACTCATCTTTTTTATGTTGACCATGAGAATAGTTTGGTATATAGGGTTAACCACGCGTTTCGGAAAAAATGCTTCTCGGAGAAGAACCTATACACCATGGAGACGGAAGACGGTGTAGTCAATAATATCGAGAATCTGTTTTCACCTTATGAAAAATATCATGGAGCAATCGATATCCTCCTTGAATTAGACAAGCTGGCAATGCCTGTAGGGGACACAAATCGGGGTAGAGTTTACAAAACTATAGAGGAGGTACTGCGCTTAAAATGGATTGATAGACTTCGAAACCCTTTCAATCTCACGGAAAATGCACCTATTTTTGAACTATTATCCAGTTTAATGTTTGGGCCGCGCTCAGAAGGGATAAAACGTTCATACACTCCTCAAGGTAAACCAATTTTGAAAACCCCCCACATAAAAAGTGCACAGCATAAGGAATGGCTAAGAAACTTAGAGCTTTTTTTTACTCCTTTCCCGACAGAAGCATCATTATTCGAAGCTTTCATCACGCAACACCTTACTGGCACGATTGAGTTCCAAATTTACAAGTTTGATAAAGGGAATAACCAATGTCCAGTTTTAACAGACAAAGGCATAGTTTTCTTTGACTCTGGTGATTACGCCTTCAACCTCACGAGATCAGCGTTTGCATATGTGAGAAAGCAAATATCAAACCTACCGGCAAACCCTATACGTAGGTTTGAGCTTCAGTTCATAATTAACGATTACGCATCTCTAAGACAATTCAACCGCGAATCAATTCGCCAAGCAGATTCGCACTTTATCTGTGCCACCAATCCTGTTCCTGGCATTAACATTTGTAATATAAACAGAAAACCTGAAAGAGCACTCCTTTTTCCAAAATTCAAGTAAGCTAAGATTTTTAACGCAGTCTTTCAGAGCGTGAGTAAGTAAAATAAGTGCCAAGATGGGAGTGAAGATCTATTTCACGATAAGCTTCGGGGTCCAGGTATTCGTTCGTGCGGAGACATTTCATAAAGTCACGCCACAATCTATACACGGACTTTGTTATAGTGAAAGTATATTGAAAATTCGACACAATTATAGGGCGTTGGTGATCTATATGATAAAGCACAGGCCAAAGTCCCTTATTGAGCCTGATGTAAGACACTTCAATTGAAGATTGTATGAGATGGATATAGGCATCTTGTGCCACTGGCTGCATTACTCCCCATCCGCAGGAAAGATTGTCAATATCAACATAGTATAGACGGCCAGCATCGGTGCGAAAATCTCGTGGGTGTTCAAAATAGATAAGGGAGGAAGGCAGGGAGCAGCCATCAGCGCTACATTGTTCATTGATGCGCCGACCCAATTCATGGCAATCAGGGGTGAAGGCGTAAGGAATTTCAATATGGCTTCTACGGTAAGACTGAACCTTCATGACGGTATCCTTTTAAAAGCGCCATTTTTTTATAAATGACAAAACGATTAGTCAATTTTCTCATCCACAGCATTTTTTATACGCGCAACAACGTCATCTGGAGCGTTATTAATTTGAATCCATGAGGATCTTTCCTTGCGGTTATAGTTTACAACCACATTGAATTTTCCACTTTTACATTTGCATAGATAATGAAAAGCCCAATCATGGCAGTCGCTATGAATAATCATTCCCTCAAGTTGCATCTCGACAAATTTCCGTGCTTCATCTTTCGAGCGAATAAATTTTATCTGAGCCATTCTCACACCCTTTATATAAAATAGGTAACCAAACAACGGGAGATGGCGTAAATCAAGGGCATATCGCCCCCATTCCCATTAGACATGGAGCGGATATAACCCGTTAGTAGGTATAATGTGAAATCGCTACCATGGAATCGAAGATGCTGCCTTAATCTACTCGGCTTGGTCGGCAACGGGGCCATAATTACTATTTTCCGATGTTTTTTCACTGTATTGTGCAGTCCAGCAAACAGTTTTTGAAGTTGCTCTAAGTATTCATCTCGATGATCTTTTTCCAAATATTTATCCAGCATTACCTCCAATCCGCGAGCCACCTTGTTAATATCCTTACGCTTTACCTCACAGTCGTTTGCATATTGCTCAATCAAAGCTTTTATCTTCTCGGAAGTTTGTTCTGGCTCGACCTCTGAGACCGTCATACAGTCGGGGTCCCGCTCTGATCCACATTCGTTTGAGCGAACAACAACCTCCAGTGCCTTCGTGGTCGTACTCTTTCGACTTTTGGGAATAACGAATGGTTCAACAGCTTTTTTTGCGAATTCCACCGTTATTTCACCCCTAGGACTTTTACTGGCTTCATTCCAAGCGCTCTGATATGCCATAAGCATTTTGTCTGTATCTTTAACTTTGTAAAATTCTAATAACGGTGGGAGTGTCTTTGGAATTGCCCCCGCCCCGAAAATCTCCATTGCCATATATACGATGGGACCGGCATTCAAGTAGTTATATGCCGCAGATTTTTCAAGATCCAAAAGCGCCATGACACAATCCAGCTTATTTTCGAACTGTCCCTTCCAAAGACCCTCTTTTTCGATTTTATAAGCAGATAAGGCGTATGCGGCAATACTCCATCTTCTCGCTGCGAGAGCCCTACGGCCCATTTCTTGGCACTCCATGATACTATTTTTGATGGCATCGGGCGTTTTAGCAACAGTCTTCATATGCTCAGAATCAATGCATATACTATTCCTAAAATCTGTTAGCATCTTTGAACCATTATTACTTGGGGGTAGAACTTGTTCTACCTCCGCGTCCACAACGATTTCATTCACAGAAGATCTCCTTTTAGTTCTCAAGGTACAGCCCACCCGAGCCCCATGAGGGCCATCCTCAGAGGTAAGATAACACCCGAATAGGCATTTTTCATGCTTGCGCTGAGCTATTCAGGCGTGTTTTTCCACGATCATGGAAAATGTTTAAGGCCGTAGGTGACAATCAACAACGCTTTCTTGTTTACACTTATTTGTAAAAGCTTCGTATCAGGTCGCCCAGTAATCGTTCTCAACTTCTCCCACGTATAAATCAAGGCGTTCTTCGTGAGACTGTTCAAGGGAAGAATCCCACCCCAGATATCGTTCGACATCATGGTTATGCGGCAAAAATTTCAATATAGGGTTAAACTTGCTGTTGCCATGATATCCTCCTGATGAGGGGAATTGGACCTTATGAAACCCCCTCAGAGGCGTCACAAGAAACCTTTTGCAAAAATCCAATAATGGCGTTTCATAAACGTCTCCATAATATTCAAGATGCGGTATAGGGGATGGTTGACGTGTACGAACTCCCACCATGCCGGTCTTTTGGTTATAGCTCACGATTTTATATTTCAAAACAAAGAGGTGAGGGTTTTTCATATACATGACATACCTTTCATTACCACCTCCGCATAACATTTTGGGCGATGTCCACAATAAGGCGGATTCCACCGGTGCAACATAATTAAAGTTATATTTCGGGAATAATCGTTTCCCGAATTTCTCACGCAGTCTTTCGATATATCCGTAAGCTATCTCATGCTTAATTTCGGGTGTCAGCTCAATGTATGGGGCTTCGAAAAATTTTGTGACTTCCCTATATTGCTGACGCTGGGACCAGGAGGAAAACCTTTCAACAAGGCTTGGCCTACCGTTTGTCCTCTTTGTGTCTTGAACTTGGAATCGGAACTTACCGACAAGGCTATGTATGTGAAAAGAGTCGGTAGAGTGATGATCTGAATTTGATCCGCGATGCGGCCCACCTAGCTGGCTGTTGATTAGCCTTCCATTATCCAATAGGATATCAATGACACTCTTTGTTGCGGATTCACGAACATGTCTTATCAAGGCAGGACCAAGAGTTTTTTTTCCCAATCCAGTCTTGGAATCTTGAATGTCATGGCATAACAGCCACCCAAAATAGGTGTTGCTTTAGGCAGACCTTTAATTGGTCCAGTCCTACCACGTAACTTCAATTCATTGTAACTGGTATCGAATGCGTTTAGTTCCTCTTGACTGTACAAGTTTAAACCATCAAGTTTCTCACGAGCATGGTGAACTATAAGCTTTAAGCAAGCAGCTTGTGAATCTTCATCTCTGACCATATAACTACCCATATAACTACCTTTCATTCAAATATTTCAAAATAATGGTTAACGTACCTTTCCCAATAAATATCCAGATAAATATCATACATAATTAATCCTACCCCCTTATTAATAGAAATTCCAAAGGTGATACCCACCCCACCCTCTTTGAAAAAAAATGTTGCGACTAATTAACGAACAATCACATGAGGACATTTCCAGAAATTCATTTCGAAAGTTACAATGCTCCTCCCGTCATCAAAGATGTCGTTGATTAAAGGCCGAAAGGGACTATTTGAGACTTTTTATAAGGTACTACACAAGTTTCAGCTATCAAGGAAAGCGAGGAAATATTCCCGCTTCTTCGATTCCTTGGCCCGACGAATAGCCAGAGCCTCGTCATCACTAAGTTGGCGAACGCCTTGTGCTGTTGTGGATCTGGCAAAGGCTATTAAAGTAACCAATTCTGCACTCCACAGAGGCATTTCCTTTTTTCTACCAGAAACTGTCCGGCTCCCGTCTGGGTCGTACAAGGAATGCTTTTTTCGCTCGTTCATTAAAGCCCTTTTTGATATTCCAAGTAACGCGGCAAACTCTAGAGGGTTCAGGTAAGCTCGCTGCTTTCCATTTATAGTGATGAGATGAAGATGATCAATTTCCGTATCCATACTCACTATTAGCCTTGCCCGTGGAAAACGTAGAAAATCTCAGATAAGACCATTGTACATCAAAATGAATTATTTTCAAGTAAAAAATTCTGTAACCTCTTGAAAAATAAGGGGATACGTCCTGACAAGGAATCTTACCTAGGATTCTTTGCCAGGAACTGTGGTTGATAAATAAGGATTTACAGGGAAAGAAAAAGAATGATTCCTGATCAGGAACCATTCTTTAGGGGGAGAAAAAATATTTTTTTTCAGGAATAAAATGGCATTCCCGAGTGTTTTAGAGCCGATCTATTTCGGAATCTCTTCTATCCCGAGGAATAAATCGCGCATAATGCCGTCGACAAACCTCTGGGGTATTACCCATCCAAGCGCATATTTTATCAAGACTCACGCCGCTTTGTGCCAATAATGAACCGAAAGTGTGACGAAAAGAATTCCATCCGATACGTTCCAGCTGGGCTTCGAGTTCGCCATCTCTTGTTTTCAGTTGCATTTCATACTCTTTTTTAAAATTTTTGTACTTTTCTGATTTAGACGCGGAAACACGTTTCAAGCCCCATGACTTAATGGTTTTGAATTTTTGCAATTTCCGGATTTTCCGAATTTAGTGTATTAAGCCTTGCAACGCGGTCAGAATCATCGGGAATCTGAATAACATAACCGACACGCTTCGAATCCGGTACCGCTTGCAGATATTCTTTAAGTGTGGAATGGAGCGGCAGTGTTCTTGGGGTCCCTGTTTTGGTTTTGGTGACAACAATCGTCCCTTCGGAAAATCTGATATCCCCCCACAAGAGGTTTGCTATCTCCTCACGCCTCATCCCGGTGAAAAGCCCACAGGTATTGCCAACCAATCATCCCAACCTGTTTGCCGCGCCAATTCAATTATTTCCTCCTTCTCGTCTGGAGTGCAGTAAACGATATCTGCCCGTAGTTGTTCAGGCACACGTTTTATCGCAGTAAGTGGATTGTTACGTAGTCGCTTAGTTATTATTGCCCAATTGAAAAATCGGGCGAATGCATTATGAGTACGATTCCGTGTTCCCGGTGATTTTGAAGCTGCAATTTCTGCAAGGTAGTCATTTAACTTATCAGCAGTTGCGTTTTCCATACCACCAAGCCTCTCGGTAAGCTTTTCGAGATATGATATGGAAATATCTGCCCATCGCTTTGAACAGCCACCACGCACGTCCTTTTCATATGATTCTTTCCAGTTGTTAATGGAGACGGGCGTAATATCAGGGCTCCCAAAGCGGTCATTCAGATAAGTAACTACCGCTTGGCATTCAGCAAACTCATCAGGAAATATAGGCTGAGGCATGGCCAAAGCTGCCGAGACAAGGCGAAGTGCATTATTGACCATACCTACCTTTTACTGATCAACATAGTTGGTGGGAATGGAATATTGTCGTTTATTCCACTTCCAATAAATACGCCATCTGCCACCATGAAACCGCTTACGGGGAATGGGAAACTCGGAAAGTCTAGGCATGTATGGCCTCCTTAGCTCCTTCCTATTGGTGCGGGAAAGGGTGCGGGAAGCATATCATAAAGGGTGCGGGTATTCAAATAAAAACCGCAACCCATTGAGGTTGCGGTAGTTGAAATTGGAGCGGGCGAAGGGAATCGAACCCTCGTGATCAGCTTGGAAGGCTGGGGCTCTACCATTGAGCTACGCCCGCGGGGTGGTGAACAAAAAAGGGAGCCTGGAAAGGCTCCCCCTTGAGTATCTTTGGTGGAGGATACCGGGGTCGAACCGGTGACCTCAAGACTGCCAGCCTTGCGCTCTGCCAACTGAGCTAATCCCCCACGTTGGGCACTTCTAATAAGTGGCAAAAAAACCGCACTGCGCGGGGCGCAAGCGGATGTCACTATAGTACGAATTGATTGCGGGCTGTCAAGACAGTTTTCAGTTTTTTTCGTCGTCGTCTCATTCCAACGGCCGATCAGGTACGATGCCGATTACGCTCGCCCCGGCTCAAGGGTAAATTTATATTGGCTTTCCACAAAGGCACGGTATAATCGTATTTTCTCACGGCTGGGCTTTTTTACCAAAAAGACCGCCACGTCGGTCGTACCGTGGCTGTTTGGTGGGAACTGCCGTTTCGCACCGTCTCAGGGTGAAGGCGTTTTCGAACGCGATTTGGCGACCATGTTTAATTTCTGACGAGTAGGCGGCGTTCGGCGTCTCCGCCGCCTCGACATTTGCTGCACACCGAGGTGGCCGGATATGTTCAGGATTGTCCATCATGTTGGCCGGGCCATGCGCTGGCAGGCGCTTCGCCGCCGGATACGGCAGGCCAATCATTCCGAACGGATGCGCCTCATCAGGCAGTTCGGCGGCGAAATACGCGCCATCATGCCGAATGTGCTCCGCAGCCCCGACGTCGACCGGGATCACATCAACCGCGCCCTCGAAATCGCCAATTCCCTCGGCGCCATTATCGGCGGCTGGCTCCAGATCGATCCCGGCAATCCCACTTGGCCCGGCCGCGACCGGCTGTTCGTCATCCGTCGGGAAGACCTCATCAACGCCTGTTCCGTCCTCGCCGCCATCGGCTGCTTTTCGCCTGACGTGGTGGCGGAAATGGTGGAAAAGGTCGATCTTGAAGGCAGTCGAGCCTTTATTCCCGGCATCGAATCCCCCGGCGTTCCGACCAACGACGTCCCGAACCTGATGTGGGAGTCCGCCCTCGAATCGGCCCGGTCGAAACGTCTCTGGCGGGATAAAATGGATGAATTCGGCAATGTCGATTGGGCCGAACCCTCATGGGCCGCTTCGCCCGCCGCCTGGCGCACCTGCGGCATCTTCGACAACGCCGACCCGGTTACCGCCCAGTGCCGGGATCTTCTCCTCCGGGAAGGCGACAATCCCGCCGGGCTGGTGGCGGTGGTCAAGGCCGGCCGGGAAGAGGCGTTCGACGTCGCCGACGCCTGGGCCGAAATCGGCTGGGATGTCGATGTCATCCACCGAAGCGACTGCGTCGGCATTTACGACCTCTTGTCCGAATCCGTCCTCGACACGCCACTCGCCATCATCGTCGGCGTCGGCCAGACCGGTTCGCGCCATTTTTCCCGGTCGGAAATCCGCCGTCGGGAATCCGGCCTTCTCGGCGAAATGTCGGACGAACAGTTCAACGAAATTATGGGCGAATCCCTGAAGGGATAAGGCGGGAACGACCGGTCAGCCGGATTGCCATGTTGAACCGCCTCTGGCCCGGTAATGAAAAAACTTGTCACTGACCGCCTAATCCATATAATTTTCCCGTCGCCACAAGGAACCGGCAAAGTCGGAATTGCCATAAATCGTACGGGCCTGTAGCTCAGTCGGTCAGAGCCGGCGGCTCATAACCGCTTGGTCGGGGGTTCGAGTCCCTCCGGGCCCATTCATATCGCGAGCCCTCTCCGACCGGAGAGGGTTTTTTCGTTACCCGGCGGTGGCGGACCGCCTGTCCGCCATATACGGTAAACAGTATGCCGTAACCGCCGTCCCACACTGCAAACGCGTCCCACTGTAAAACGCCGCAATCCACCCATCCACCAAGGAGCAGAACATGGCGCTTGTCCTCGTCGTCAACATTGGCAGCACCTCGTTGAAATACCGCCTTCTCCAGATGGACTCCGAAACCACCCTGGCCCGCGGCTATATCGAGCGGGTCGGCGAGGCGTCGTCCCCGTTCGGCTACGAGGCCGGCGGACGCAGGGCCGATGTCGCCATCGACACCTCGGCCGGATACGGGCCGGCCATCGCCGCCATGCTGTCCGTTCTAACCGCGGCGCCGGACGCTGAGCCGGTCCCCGGAGTGATCGGCTGGGTGGAGGATATCGCCGGCATCGGCTTCAAGGTCGTTCACGGCGGCTACGACTACCGTGGCGCCTCCCTTCTGGACGAGGACGTCCTCGCGAAGATGGAGGAATTTTCCGGCGTCATGCCGGCCCATAACCCGCCGTATATCGCGGCAATCCGCCAGTTCAGGACGTTACTGCCGGAGACGCCCCTCGTCGGCGCGTTCGAGACCGCCTTCCGCCGGGACATCCCGGAATACGCCGCCGTCTACGGTATTCCGTCGGATTGGCGGAAAAAACACGGCGTCCGCCGCTACGGCTTTCACGGCGCCTCCCACCGTTACCTGTCCGAGCGGGCGGCGGAACTGTATGGCAGACCGGCGACGGAATTGAAGACGATTACCTGCCATCTCGGCGGCAGTTCGTCGCTGGCGGCGGTGAGGAACGGGGTTTCCGTCGACACGTCAATGGGCTTTACCACCCAGTCCGGCGTACCGATGGCAAAGCGGTCCGCCGACCTCGACCCGTTCCTTATTCCGTACGTTATGGAACGGGAGGGAAAAAGCCTGGAGGCGGTCCTTGACGAAATGGTGAAAAACGGCGGCCTGGCCGGCATTTCCGGGCTTTCCGGCGATATGCGCGATCTCGAGGACGGCTATGATACAAATCCCGACGCCAGGCTGGCGGTCGACCATTTCGTCCACGAGGTGAAGAAATACATCGGCGCCTACGCCGCCGTTATGAACGGCCTGGACGTTCTGGTGTTCTCGGGCGGCATCGGCGAAAACGCCGTCCGCGTCCGCGAACGGGTGTGTCGGGATATGGACTTTATGGGAATCGCCTTGGACAACGCCAAAAACGACGCGGCCCGCCGGGTCGAGGCCGAGGTGTCGGCGGCCGGTTCCCGGGTGCGGGTTTTCGTCATTCCGACGAATGAGGAGATAATCGTCGCCAGGGAAACGGTGCGGATAACCGGAATGTAAACGCGGCGTCGGCGGAGGCGGAGGTTCTGGCCGGCCGCGTGGACGTCGATCCGGCCAGGTGAACCGGCGTGACGGGGACGGTTGCGACGGTAAGGCGTTCTATAGGCAATGACGCATGACTATGGCCTCGCCGCTGTCCGGGTTTCCCGGCAGCGCGGCTCCTTACGCGAATCCGAGCATGGACGGCGAATGACCGGTTAAGGTCACCGGCGCAGGGCGGCCAGGGCGATTCGTTCCACCATGTCGCCGTACGACAATCCGCCGCGTTCGGCGGCGGCGGCGAATCCGGCGTCCGGGCTGAGGCAGGGATTGGCGTTGGCTTCGAGGATGGCTATCTTTCCGAGGCGATCGACGCGGAAATCGACCCGGGCGTAGCCGCGCAGGCCGATGACCCGCCAGCAGCGGATTGCCGTTTTCTTGAGGTTTTTCCGAAGCGTGTCGTCGCTTGGCGGAAAATCGAAGCTCCGGGTCGTTCCGGCGTATTCCGGCGAGTCCTCCACCCATTTCGCCTGGTAGCCGACGATGGCCGGTTTCCCGGCGGGGAGGTTGTCGAAGCGGATTTCCGCCTCCGGCAGGACCGAGACGCCGCCTGAGTCGTTTTCGAGAAGGGACAGGTTGAACTCGCGCCCGTCGATGAACTGTTCGGCGAAAAACGGTTCGCCGTGGCGGTCGGACAGATCGGCGATGCGCCCGGCCAGTTCCGCCGCCGTCGCGTTCCGGACCACCGAGTCGTCGTTCATATGGGCGCTGGCGTGGGATTCGAGGGTCTTGACTATCCAGTCGCCGAGGACGTCGCCGTCGCCGTTTTCCGGCACCCGGTGAATGGTGCCGCGCCGGTCTGCCCAAAATCCGTCCGGAACCGGCAGGCCGCTCTCGGCCAGGCGTTCCTTGCTCGCCAATTTGTTGTTTGACAGAAGCATCCCGAGGGAACCGCTGCCGGTAAACGGCACCCGCCAGTCCTCGAGGAGGAGCGGCACCACGGTCTGGAGCCGGTCGGAACGGTCCAGTGATTCGACCAGATTGAAGACGAGGCCGGGTTTTTCCGACCGAATCCAACGCTTCAGTTCCCACATGTTCAGGGTGACGGGAAACCGCATCGTTTTCCCGCCGCGTTCCGCCACCGCCTGTTCAATCGCTTCCATCTGGTAGACGACGTCCCGGTCGGCGGCGTCGCCGTCCGTGGCGGCGACGTAGACAAGAAGCGCGACCCCGCCCAGTGTGGCGTAAATTCTTGTTCGACTAGTAATGGCGCCCCCGCGTTACGGCCGCTTCGACAATGGTCCGAATCAGCTCTTCATAGCCAATCCCCACTAACCGGCATAAAATCGGCAAATCCGAATGGTCGGGATTGAGACCGGCCAGCGGATTGATTTCAATAAAATTCGGCTTTCCCTCATCGTTCAAACGGATGTCGGCGCGGCCGGCGTCGCGGCAGCCGAGAACCCGGTAGGCCCGAAGGGACAGGTCCGCCGCCTCGTCCGCCACCGTTCCGGTGGCGAGGTGGTATCGGACCCGTTCGAGGTAGCGGTCCTTGTTTTCATAGCTGTACACGTCCGGATCGGCGGTATCAAGAAGTTCGACTTCCATGACGCCGAGAACCCGCGCTTCGGCGCCGGTCCCGACAATGCCGACGGTGAATTCCCGTCCGGGCAGAAATTCCTCGACCAGGACCGGCTGGCGGAACCGGCCGAGAAGGTCGCGGCACGCCTGCCGCAACTGATCCGCGTTCGCCGCCTTGCCACTGGGGAGAACGCCTTTCCCCGTGCCTTCGGCAACCGGTTTCGCGAACAGGGGATAGCGGAGCGGCAGGGCGTCGAAATCAAAATCGTCCGTGTCGACGACGGCAAACGGCGCCGTCCGCACGCCCTGGCCGTGGACGATATGCTTGGTATGGCCTTTATGGAGGCAGACGGCGAGACACAGCGAGTCCCCGAACGTGACGGGAATGCCGTAGGCTTCGAGAACGGCCGGAACCTGGGCCTCCCGGCCCGGGCCGGAGAGGCCTTCCGCGATGTTGAAGACGAGATCCCAGCGGTCGCCGCCGGCGAGGCGTTCCACCAGGTGCGGAAACGATCCGATGCGGTCGACCGTGTGGCCGAGGGCGGTGAGTTCCCGATCGATGGCGTCGATGGTGACGGGGCTGTCGAATTCGGCGACGGCCAGCGGGTCGTAGCCCCGGGCCAGGTAATCGTCCTTCGCGTCGTAGGTAAAGCCGATGGAGATGGGTCTCATGGCGTATGGGTTTTTCATTACATAACCGGGGTGGTGCGGGCTTCTTCCCGCCGGCGCCGTTCCGACATGGTCGCCATCCGTTTCACGACCAAATCTTCCATCGCCATCATCACCCGGCTCCCCGGCGGCACCGATTCCGTCAGCCAGACGCTGCCGCCGATGGTCGATCCTTTCCCCACCACCGTTTCACCGCCGAGGATGGTGGCCCCGGCGTAGATAATCACGTCGTCCTCGATTGTCGGGTGGCGCTTGACCGCCCGGAGCGACTGGCCCTTGGCCGGACTGAGGGCGCCGAGGGTGACGCCCTGGTAGAGGGCGACGTCGTTCCCGATGACGGTGCTTTCCCCGATGACGATGCCGGTGCCGTGATCGATAAAAAAACGCCGGCCGATGGTGGCGCCAGGGTGGATGTCGATGCCGGTCCGGGAGTGGGCCCGTTCCGTCCACATCCGGGGGATAATCGGAATGTTTTCCTGGTAGAGGACGTGGGCCAGGCGCTGCGTCGCCACCGCTTCGATGCCAGGATAGCAGAAGAGGATGACGTCGAGGCTTTCCGCCGCCGGGTCACGGTTGAAGGCGGCCTGGACGTCGTCCTTCAGGACTTCCCGGAGGTGCGGAAGCGCCATCAGGAGGCCGTGGACCGCTTCCGACGCCCGGGAGCAGGACTGGCATTCGTGGTCGTTCTGCTGGCGGATGCGGCAGTCGTAGGCGAGGGCGCGTTCGACCTGTCCGGTGAGTTCGGTCTGGACGCGGGTAATCAGGTCGCCGAAATAATACGGCAGGCTCGCCGGCGACACCGCCTTCCCCTGGGTGTAGCCGGGAAGAAGGATGGCGAGAAGCATGTCGAGAACCTGTTCGACAGACGCCTTGTCCGGCAAGTCGTGGCCCTCGATATGATTGACCGCCTGGTTGTCCCGGCAGGAGGCGACGAGGCTGTCGACCAGATGTTCGATATGGAATTCGGAGGATTCGGCCATGGGTAACTCCCTTATGGGTTATCCGGCGGGAACCGGGACTGTTCCTGAATGGAACGGACCGGTCCCCGCCGGCACGGCGCGAGAGACCACGAACGGGACGCAGTGTTTCCCGGTGCCACTTCGGTCTTCGGACAAACGCCGGCGCGGAGTCGCACCGAAAGCGCGTGCCTGGTACGCTGCGTCGGGCCGCGTGCCTATATCGGTTCGGCGCTCCGGGAGCGCATGAATTCGGTACAACAGCGGCGGGCCAGTTCGTGGATTTCCCTCACCTCGTCAAGGTTGGTGAACTCTCCCGACACCTTCTGGTTCATGGCCGACCGGATGATTTCCGCCATGTCCATAAAGCCGATGCGCTCGGCCAGGAACAGCTCCACCGCGCATTCGTTGGCGGCGTTGAAGAGGGCCGGGTACTTTCCGCCCCGGCGCGCCACCTCCATGCCGATTTCGAGAATCGGGAAACGGGCGGTGTCTGGTTCGAAAAATTCAAGTCGTCCCATCTTCGCCAGATCGAGCCGCTTCAGGGGAGACGGGCGTTTGTCCGGGTAGAACAGCATATGCTGAATCGGCTGCCGCATGTCGGACACGCCCATGTGGGCGATGACCGAACCGTCTATAAACTCGACCATCCCGTGCACCGCCGCCTGCGGGTGGACGAGGACGTCGAGGGCTTCCCACTGGATATGGAACAGATGCATGGCCTCGATGACTTCAAGGGCCTTATTCGCGAGGCTGGCCGAGTCGACGCTGATTTTTTCGCCCATGCTCCACACCGGATGGCGAAGGGCGTCCTTCGGCCGGGCGACGGCGATTTCCTCCCGCGACCATTCGCGGAACGGCCCGCCGCTGGCGGTGATGGTAATCTTTTCGATTTCGCTGCGGCCGTACGAGCCGATGCACTGCCAGATGGCGGAATGTTCGGAATCGAGCGGCAGGACTTCCGTCCCGTTGTCGCGGGCCGCCTTCATGAACAGCCGGCCGGCCGAGACGAGGGCCTCCTTATTGGCGAGAAGGACGCGCCCGCCCATTTCGGCGGCGGCAAAGGAACTGGCGAGGCCGCCGGTGCCGCGTATGGCGGCGACGCGGATGTCGGCGTCGACGTGCCGGGTCAGGTGCTCGGCCGCGTCGTCTCCCATGAAAACCTGCCCCCGGTGGCCGGCGGCGCGGAGGTCGCGCCGGAACGACGGCGATTCCTCGGCGACGGCGATGGCGGCGTCGGGGAATTCGGCGCCGAGGCCGATGATTTTTTCTCCCGCCCGTCCGGCGGCGAGGCCGACGACGCGAAAGTCTTCCGGGTGTTCCCGGAGAACCGTCAGGGTGCTTGTGCCGATGGAGCCGGTGGCGCCGAGAAGAGTCACTTTCCGCATGTGTTCATACCTGAAAAATGAGGGTTAACTGTGTAACGCGACGACCAACGCACGAAATCCGTGCCGCAGCCGTCTACGCCTTTTTCGCCAGCTTCCGCTTCCAGCCGGCCAACGCTTTCGCGACCGAACGCGGCCCGGCCGACCCGGCTGTGGCGTAGCTGGACGGCGTCCGGGCCGGATCGAGACGTTTAAATATATCCTTCGTAATGAGGGAGCTGACCGACTGCATTTCCTCGAGAGAAAGCTGACCAAGCTGCCGGCCGCTGTCTTCGCCGATGCGGACCAGTTGTCCCGACACCTCGTGGGCACTCCGGAACGGCAGGCCCTTTTCGACCAGATATTCGGCGAGGACGGTGGCGTCGAGATAGCCGTCCCGGAGGAGCCCGGCGGCGCGGTCCCGGTCGAACCGGAGGGTGGGGAGGAATTCGGCTAAACATTCAAGGACGAAATCGACTGTCCTGACCGCGTCAAAAAGCGGTTCCTTATCTTCCTGGAGATCCCGGTTGTATGCCATCGGAAGGCCCTTGACGACGGTGAGGAGGGCGACGAGGCTTCCCACCACCCGTCCGGTCTTGCCCCGGGTCAGTTCGAGGAGGTCCGGGTTCCGCTTCTGCGGCATGATGGAACTGCCGGTCGACCAGGCGTCGTCGAGTTTCGCGAGACCCCATTCGGACGACGTCCAGAGGATGATGTCCTCGGCGAGGCGGCTCGTGTGGATGGCGACGATGGCCAGGTCGGACAGCGTTTCCAGGACAAAATCCCGGTCCGACACCGCGTCCATGGAATTGTCGCAGAGGCTGTCGAAGCCGAGGCGTTTGCGGACCAGTTCGCGGTCGAGCGGCAGGGTCGACCCGGCCAGCGCTCCGGAACCGAGCGGCAGGCGGTTGACGCGGCGGCGGCAGTCGGCCAGCCGTTCCCGGTCGCGGCCGAACATCTCGACATAGGCGAGGAGATGGTGGGGCAGCATGACCGGCTGGGCCCGTTGCAAATGGGTATAGCCCGGGATGACGACGTCCCGTTCCCGTTCGGCGACGGCGACGAAAGCGAGCATGAGGAGGCGGAGGCGTTCCGACAGGGCGTCGATTTTTTCCCGCGTCCACAGTCGGAGATCCGTCGCCACCTGGTCGTTCCGGCTCCGGCCGGTATGAAGCTTTTTCGCCGGATCGCCGATGCGGCGGGTCAGGTCGGCCTCGATGGACATGTGGATGTCTTCGTTCGCCGGATCGAAAACGAACTTCCCGTTCTCGATGTCCCGGCCGATTTCCAGAAGGCCCTTCCGGATGGCGGCGAAGTCCTTTTTCGCGATCAGTCCGACAGACGCGAGCATCTCGGCATGGGCCAGGCTTCCCTGGACGTCCTGCCGCGCCAGCTCCCGGTCAAAGGAAATGGACTGCCCGAACGCCTCCATCAACGGATGCGTCGCCGACTTGAACCGGCCTTTCCACATTTTCGCCATGCAAAATCTCCGGAGCGCGGTCGGTCTGGGTTACTTGAATTCGATCTTGTCTATGCGGATTTCCATGGCGCCGGCCGGCAGGTCCGCCGTCACCGTTTCGCCCGGTCCGTGGCCGACCATCGCCTTGGCGAGGGGCGAGGTGGAGAGGATTTTCCCGGCCGCCGCGTCGGCCTGGCCGGCGCCGACGATGGTGCGGACGAGCTGCTTGTTGTCCTTCAGGCGGGTGAAGGTGACGGTGGTGCCGAGCACGACCTTGTCCTTCGGCGCCTTCGACGGGTCGATGATGACGGCGTTGGCGAGCATGCCGTTCAACTGGGCGATGCGGGCGTTCAACATGCCGAGTTCTTCACGGGCGGCGTGGTAGTCGGCGTTTTCGCGGAGATCGCCCTTTTTCCTGGCCTCTTCGATGGCTTTTTTAATCTCGGGGCGCTTTCTCTCGAGTTCGGCCATTTCGGCCTTGATAAGAGCCATTCCTTCTTCGGTCATGGGGACTGCGTCGGAGGACATGTCAAAATCCTTTTCAAACATAAACAAAAGCCCGGCGCGCAGGACAAACCTGCGCCCCGGGGCAGATAGCGGTTGTATACCACCCAACTCTTCGATTATCGTCAAATCGCCGGTACGGTCAAGGGGTCACCGGCTGTTTATCGCCGCCGGTCCACCCGGGCGGGAAGACTCCCGGCTGTACCGGGAACAGACCCCGGTCTCTCGCGGCCGGACGCCGCACGCCGCAGAGAGGCTGCGTGGCTGTCATCCGCTTTTTCGCCGTTCGGCAATCGGTTAGGTAAACACGTTTTACCGGCCACGGAAACGGCTGCGCAGACGATTTGCCGCGAGGCCCGTTACTGCGTTTCGACGGCGTTTCCGTCTTAGCCGACCACCAGTTCCTTCAGTCGCCGGCAGCCTTCCCGGATGTTTTCGTCCGACGTGGCGTAGGACAGCCTGACATGGTTCGGCGCGCCGAACGCCTCTCCCGGCACCATGGCGATGAGGGCCTTGTCGAGGGCGACGTTGGCGAGATCTGTCGGGCACTTCACGGTGACGCCGCCGAGGGTTTTCCCGAATAGGCCGGAGACGTTCGGAAGCGCGTAGAACGCCCCTTTCGGCATGGCGCAGGTGATGCCCGGGATGTCGTTCAGGAGTTCGTAAATAATGCCGCAGCGGCGCTCGAAATGGGAACGCATTTCCGCCACGCAGTCCTGCGGGCCGTTCAGCGCCTCGATGGCGGCGGCCTGGGCGATGGTGCAGGTGTTCGAGCAGGTCTGACCCTGGAGATCGTCGATGGCCTTGGCGACGGCCACCGGGGAACCGGTCCAGCCGATGCGCCAGCCGGTCATGGCGTACGTTTTGGCGCAGCCGTTGACGACGACGGTGTGGTCGCGGCAGTAGTCGGAGACGGAGGCGATGGACTTGTGTTTGGCGCCGCCGAAAATGAGGTGGTTGTAGATTTCATCGGAAATGCACCAAATGCCGCGCCGTTCGCAGATGGCGCCGATTTCGGCGATGACTTCGGCCGGGACGATTTGTCCGGTCGGGTTCGACGGCGACGTCAGGATAATCGCCTTGGTCTGCGGCGTGATGGCGGCGTCGAGGGCGGCCGGGGAGACGGCGAACAGGTCCTCTTC
>JAJQFC010000251.1 GCA_021201355.1 Planctomycetaceae bacterium
ATCGGATGGCGTATCAGGGAGAATTTTTTGTCGACCGCTACGGCGCCGCCGCCGCCCTCGCCGCGCCGCCAATTCGCCGGATCCTGGAGGCCGGCATTCCGGTCGGCGCCGGCACGGACGCCACCCGCGTCGCCAGCTACAACCCCTGGGTCTGCCTCTGCTGGCTGGTGACGGGGAAGTCGTATGCCGGCCTGCAACTGACCAGTCCGGAGAACGTTTTAGACCGCCTGACCGCTCTTCGGCTGTACACGGAGGGGAGCGCCTGGTTCTCCGATTCTGTCGATAAAAAGGGTCGCATAGCGGTCGGGCAACTGGCAGATTTCATGGTACCGTCGGTGGATTACTTCGCCGTCCCGGCCGACGACATCAAGTACATCACCTCGGACCTTACCGTCCTCGGCGGCAACTTCGTCCACGGCGACGGCGTTTTCAAGGCCCTCGGTCCGGGACCGCTCCAGGTATCGCCGTCGTGGAGCCCGGTACGGGACACTCCCGGCTACACCGTCGCCAAGGACATCCGCGCCGCCTGCGCCGAAGCGGCCGCCAACGGCGACTGCACCTGCGGCGGCTGCGCCACCGGCCCCGCCATCGACAAACCGTCCTGGGTCCGGCGCATTCCGGAAGACCGGGAACGCTTTTTCTGGGACAGCCTGTCGTGCGGGTGCTGGCTGTGATGGCTGTGGTCATGCCGTTTTAGACGGCGACCGCAACAGCGCTCCTCCAAACCGTAAACGAACGGCGACCGCCCGGCGGCGGTTGTCGTCTTTTTTTTGTATCGACAAAAATAATCGCTTGACAATGACAGGCCATGGAGTATATTAAGAATTATTACTATTAAAGAAAGCTTCCTACTATGCTTGTTCATGAAAAACGCGGCGACGATGCGCGGTTCGCCGATCTGTGCCGGGAACACGGCTGGCGGCGGACGGCCCAGCGCCGCGCCGTCTTCAACCTGCTCTGCGGCGACCGGAGTCATCCAACCGTCGACGCCGTCTGGCAGGACGTCAAGGAGACGCTTCCGGAAATCTCCCTGGACAGCGTCTACCGAATTCTCGACGACTTCTCCGGCGTCGGCCTGGTCCGGCGGCTGACCGCCAACAAGGTTATCCGCTACGACGCCGACACCAGTCCGCACGAGCATTTTCTCTGCCAGCGCTGCCAGCGGCTCTTCGATTTTTCGGGTCTTGACCCGAAACCGCTGGACAACGCCTGCCGCCGCTTCGGACAGGTCACCGCCATCGAGGTGACGGTGCACGGCATCTGCCGGGACTGCCTGGAGAGGGGAGAGGCCGAGGCGGCCGGGTGACCGCCGGTCGGACCGTTCCATCCGTCTAAATCACATGCTTGATCTTGCTATAAAAAAGCGCCGCCGTGGCTTCGGGGAGAACTCGGGGTTCACGGGTGAGGGGCGCACTGATGTTATTTCGTTCCGATGGGTACCACGTTTTATTCACAGGATTTTTACAAGGAGAAACGCCATGAGTGTGAAGCCCGATTCGAAGACCGCCGCCAACCTTGCCTATGCCTTCGCCGGCGAATCCCAGGCCCGTAACAAGTACTGCTATTTCGCCGAAGTGGCCCGCCAGGAAGGGTTCGAGCAGATCGCGCAGATCTTCGAAGCCACCGCCAACAATGAACGCGCCCACGCCAAGCTCTGGTTCGAAGCCCTCGGCGGCATCGGCGACACCGCCGCCAACCTCGCTGCCGCCGCCGCCGGCGAACGGGAGGAGTGGACCGACATGGACCAGCGCTTTGCCGAAGAGGCGGAAGCGGATGGATACTCGGACATCGCCCGCCAGTTCTCCCGCGTCGGCGCCATCGAAAAGCGCCACGAGGAACGCTACAACCGGCTCCTCGAGAACGTCAAGGGCGACGCCGTCTTCGTCAAGAAGGACAAGAACCGCTGGGAATGCCGCAACTGCGGTCTCATCATCGAAGGCGAAAAAGCCCCGGAAAAGTGCCCGGTGTGCCGCGTCGCCAAGGGTCATTTCGAGATTGAGGCGATCAACTACTAGCGCTTTTAACGAGAGATTGGTTCCTTATAGCGTTTTACGGCTTTATTGGAATAAACCGAAAAGCGCAGAGAAGCTCACTGTTAAACACTTTGAACTCTCCTCCATACTTCGGATCGTCGTCGCAGAATTTCTCCTACCACCACACGCGCCCTCGGCGGCGACGAGACGAAGTTTTGGAGCGCGGCCGCTTTACTGCCGTTTCAAACGGCACTGAAACGTCCACACGAACACCATACAGGCATGCGGGCGGAGCGAATCATCGCTCCGCCCGCGTTTCTTTATTACCTGACAGCCGTGCACGTCGATTCGGTCGGATGGTCCCCGGGGAACGGCGCAGGGATTATTCTGTCCGCTACTCCTCGCCGGGATGCATTAGGACATACCGCGGCCAGCCATCCGGCGCATAGCCGTTCTCAAGCCAGAGGCGGCGGCCCATGATGATGCCCGGCTGACTCCGCATCCGTTTTTCCGAAAACCAGGCAACCTCGCGGATCGCCGGTTCCGGACGGGACGAGAAGTCGGTCCGGTCCTCGGCCGCCGGCGTAACCGTTCCCCGGAACAGGTGAAGGACGAGGTGGAGGCCGAGATCCGGTTCGATGCGTTCGATAACGCCGAGATGGCCGTCTATGGCGACGTCGAGGCCGGTTTCCTCGTACGTCTCCCGCCGGGCGGTTTCCGGGAGGAGTTCGCCGTGGGTCTGGCCGCCGCCCGGAAGGCCCCATTTGACCGTATCCGCGTACTGGGTGGCGACCATGAGAAGTTCGCGGCGGCGGTTCAGGACGAGGGTGCAGGCGGCGCTGACGATCTTTTCCGGATCATGCCTCTGAATCTTTTTGACAAGGAGCGTCGTGCTGAGGCCCGGCACCAGCGGGGTTATGACAATTCTTCCGCCGCCCGCCTCCACCGCCGCCCGCTCAACCGGGTCGAGGGAATCCGGCGTATAGTCGCCGGACTTGGTCCAGATGTCCGGCGCCAGGGCGGCGAGTTCCCGATCGCAGCGTTCTTTATCAAAGATGACGACGCGGTCGACGGCGGCGAGGGCGCCGAGCATGGCCGCCCGGTCGCGTTCGCCGATTAGCGGACGGGCGCCGCCCTTCAGGCGGCGGACCGAGGCGTCGGAGTTGAGGCCGACGACGAGGACGTCCCCAAGGCTTTTCGCTCCCGCCAGGGCACGGGCGTGGCCGGCGTGGAACAGATCGAAACAGCCGTTGGTCCAGACGACGGTTTTTCCTTCCCGGCGCCAGGCGTCGCGTTCACGGACGAGGTCGTCAAGGGACCGAAGCTTCGCGTCGGGGTCTATTTCACTGTTCATGCGAGAAATTCTCCAACCATGTCGGCCACATGACGGCCGATGGCAAGGCTTGCCGTCAGGCCGGGCGATTCGATCCCGGCCAGATTGATAAAACCGGGCAGTCCCCGGGAGGACTCCTCGGCGATGTAAAAATCCCGGGCCGGCTGGCCGGGACCGGACAATTTCGGCCGCACCCCGGCCATGTCCGGCGCCAGGTCGTCGGGCCGAAGAAAGGGCAGATAGCGGACGGCGCTGTCGTAAAACGTCCCGCCGAGGCCGGGGTCGACGCCGTAGTCGTACTCGTCCGCCGGATCGACATAGCAGGTGTCGGGACCGAGCTTGACGCCGCCCTGATAGTCGACGACGGTGTGAATGCCGAGGCCGGCAAGGTTCCTGTCCGGCACCGGATAGACAAGCCCGCCGATTCGCTTCCGCGCTTCTCCGTGCACGGAGAAATACCTCCCCTTGCACGAATAGAGGGTCAGGCCGGCCGCGTCCGGGTCCATCCCGGTCAGGCGCATGACCGCCTGGGCCGCGAGGCCGGCGGCGTTGATGACGGTCCGGGCGGTGACGGCGCCGGGTCCGTCCGCGTCCGTGTACACCACCTCCCATCCGCCGACCTGGCGCCGAAGTCCGTCGACGGTCGCGCCGCACACCACCATGCCGCCGTCCGCCTCGGCCTGGCGGCGGATGGCGTTCATGAAACCGTGGGCGTTCAGGACCGCAGTGGCGGACGAATGGAGCGCGGCGACGGCGCGGACGCCGGGGGAAACCGTTCGCATTCCCCGGCGGTGACGAGCCGGAGGCCTTCCACGCCGTTTTCCCGGCCGGTGGCGAGGAGCTTTTCCAGTTCCGGCACTTCCTCCGCCGTGGCGGCGACGACAATCTTGCCGCACAGCCGGTACGGAACGCCGTGCCGTTGGCAAAACTCCACCGCAGCCCGGCGACCCTCGACGGACAGCCTGGCCTTGAGGCTGCCGGGCCGGTAGTACATGCCGCCGTGGAGGACTTCGCTGTTCCGGCTCGATGTCTCCCGGCCGATGTCCGGGTGGCGTTCGAACAGGACCGCGTCCCGTCCGCCCGCCATGAGGGCGAGAAGGACGGCAAGGCCGACAACACCGCCGCCGACGACGGCCGCATCCACTTCCATTTCCGCCATGGTCGCCCTTCTTGAAAACCGTCTCAACCATCCTGTTCGTCGCCGGACCGGCAAGCGCCGTCCGCCCACCGACGGGCGCGGCGAATGGAGAAGAAACAGGATACGCCATTCCGTCCCTTCCCGCAACCGCGCGCGGTCTTCGGGTCGGGCGGTTACGGGCGGGAGACGTGCGGAATCAATCGCGCGATAAAGAAAAAAACAATGTTTGTCATGACGATACTGGCTCCGGCCGGCCAGTCGAAGAGGAGGGAAACGGCCATGCCGATGCAGCAGGCGACGAGGCTGATAATGAGCGCCGTTATCACCATGCCCCGGTAACTGCCGACAAGACGGCGGGCGGTGACGGCGGGAAAGATGATGAGCCCGGAGATGAGCAGGGTGCCGACCATGCGCATTCCGGCCACGACGGTGCAGGCGGTGAGGAGGGAAACAAGAAAATGGTAGCCGCTGACCTTGACGCCGATGGCTTTCGCGAACGTTTCGTCGCAGGTGACGAGATAAAGGCGGTTATGCTGAAAAATGAAGACGGCGACGACGACGGTCACGAGGACGGCGGCGAGGACGACGTCCTGGCGGGTGACGGAGAGGATGGACCCGAACATGTAGTTATGGACGTCGATGTTGATGCCCGGTCCGGCGGCGGCGACGAGGATGCCGAGGGCGAGGGCGCCCGTCGCGGCGACGCCGATGGCGACGTCGCCGCCGGCGCCGTGGCGCTGCGAGACAAACATCATGATGGCCGCCGCCGCCACCACCATCGGCCCGGCGAAAAGGAGCGGCGGCAGGCCGAGGACGAGGGCGATGGTGAGGGAGGCGAAGCCGACGTCGGAGAGGCCGTGGCCGATGAGGGAAAACCGCTTCAGGACCAGCACGACGCCGAGGAGGCTGGCGGCGGCGGAAATGAGGAGGCCGGCCAGAAGAGCGCGTTGGACAAACGGGAATTCCAGGGCGTCAAGGAGCGTGTGCATAGGTGGCTTTCACAACCGGTAAATATACTGAAAAAACGCGTCCGCGAATCTTTCCGGGCAACCGACGCGTCCGGATCGGCGGCAAGCGGAATCCGGTCCGATGCTCGCGGTTCGCGCCTGAAGCGATGGTTCGTCTATGCCCCGGCGCCAAGGAACGCGCCGTTTCCCGATCCCGGCTCCGACCGGGCCGCCGCGCCGGGCGCCGCACCGGGAACGTTATCAAACCCGCAGTCGCAGACGTCCCGGTTATGGTAGGTCTTCAGCCAGTCGTGGACGTTTCCGTCGAACAGCAGGTTCCCGTCCAGGACGAGGACGCGGCTGGCATTGGCCGCCACCGCGCCGAGGTCGTGGGAACTCATGAGAATGGCGATGCCCCGATCGTTCCGAAGGCCGGCGAGAACGCGGGACAGGCCGTCGGCGGCGGTCGGGTCGAGGCCGGTGTACGGTTCGTCGAGAAGGAGGAGCCGGGGATCGCGGCAGAGCGACCGAGCCAGATAGGCGCGCTGGCGCTGGCCGCCGGACAGGTCCCGCATGCGTCGGCGGGCCAGGTCGGCGATGCCGAGGCTGGCAAGCGCCTCCCGGGCCCGTTCCTTGTCGGCCCGGGAATAAAATGAAAACAGCTCGGACCGTTGGCAGCCGGACAGGGCGACCTCCCACACCGGGCCGGGAAACTCCTGCCCGGCGCCCTGGCCCTGCGGCAGGTAGGCGGTGGAGTCGGGGCCGTACGGGAGGG
>JAJQFC010000309.1 GCA_021201355.1 Planctomycetaceae bacterium
GCGAAACCTTTGCCGGCCTCGCCGGCCCGGGCCTCCTCCACCGCCGCGTTGAGGGCGAGAAGGTTGGTTTGGAAAGCGATTTCCTCAATGGTTTTAATAATATTACTGATGCGCTCGGCCGATTCGTTGATGTCGGCCATGGCCTCGGACATGTTGCCGACGGCGATGGCGCCGGATTCGATGCTGGAGGCGTTGGAGCGGGTTGTTTCGTTGGTTTTTTCGGCGTTTTCTGCGTTTTGTTTGGTCATTGACGCCATCTCTTCCAACGCGGCGGACGTTTCTTCGAGGGAGGCGGCCTGATTTGTGGTGCCGTCGGCCAATTCACTGGCGGATTCGCTGATCTGGCTCGATGTCGAATTGACCCGGGACGAACTTTCCTCTAGGCGGACCGACAGATCGCCAAGCGTCCGGACCACCCGCTTCCGCATCCAGAAAATGGCGAGGACAACGAGGAGCGCCGACGCCACGACGAGGGTGAAGAGAAGACCGCGGGACAGGGCGGCGAGGTATTCGGCCCGGCGGTTGGCCGCGTCCAGACGGTTGGCCAGAAGCGTCTCGAACCTCGCCACCGGCGCCTGAATTGCCTTGGCGGCGTTCAGGTAATCGGCGCTGTGGAGAAGAAGCGAGGCGTCGCGGCTGGCCCGATCCCGATCCACCGGCGCCGCAGCCTCGGCACCTTCCATCGCGGCGGTTTCCAGTTCAGCCAGGATACCGGAAAGGCGGTTCGCATCGGCCAGGCATTCCTTTTCTTCCCGGGTGAAACCGGCCTCGTCGTAGAGGGTGTTGAGTTCGATCTGCCGGTTCGGGGCGACGGCGGCAGTGGCCGGCCGGGGAATCGCTCCGGATCGGACATTCAGGATATGGAAGTAGGCGTCCTTGAACTGCTTGTCGCCGCTGGCGACATAGCTCCGGACATTGGCGGTAAGGCCATAGGAGTTGTCCGACGTTTCCCGCGACAGAGCGAGGGAGACGAGCTGCCGGTCGCGGGAGGCGACAGTCATCGCCGATGAATAGCGAAGCGCCAGCGTGCCGGCGAAGAGAAGGATGATGATTAATATGCCGACGATGGAAAACATCCGAACAAATGTGCGAATGGTCATGAAAGCCCCCTGTGATTAATATTTGAGACAATAGGATCCGAACGAATGGTACTAAAAGTTATACGAGAATTGGATGAAATCTATTTGGGTATAACGATAAATCTAGCAGAAAAAAAACCGTTGTCCACGGAAATATCATTTTTGTTTAAGTATACCGCATTAATTTGCTTGCGGAAAAGCCTCCGATCACTAATGCCGGGTTCCGGTGAAAAAAATCGCGCCACGGGCGGCTCCGGACGGGATGATTCTTGAATAATTAACGCATATAGTGTATAAAATGGGACGTCGCCACATGTGTCGGGCGATTGGGGCGGGGGGAGGCGAGTGTAACAGGGGCAATGGGTATGGATACATGGTATCAAATGAGCGCGGCCGACGCGCTCGGCCGTCTGGACGTCGACGCCGCCACGGGGCTGGGCGCGGCCGAGGTCGGGGCGAGACGGGAGAAATACGGTCGAAACGCCTTCGAGAAGCAGAAAAAGGAGAGCCTGCTCCGCCAGGTGCTGCGGCAGTTGAAGGACATTTCCATCCTCATCCTCATTTTCGCCGCCGGGCTGTCGCTGGCGCTGGCCATTCGGGAAGGCCACGGCTTTATCGAGCCGATTGTCATTTTCTCCATCGTCGTCCTGAATGTCGTCCTCGCCGTTTACCAGGAACGGAGCGCGGAAAAAGCGATGGACGCCCTCGCCGAACTGAACAGCCCGCACTGCATCGTCGTCCGGGACGGCGGCCAGCGGGAAATCGAGACGGCGGAACTGGTGCCCGGGGATATTTTGGTCCTGAAAACGGGCAGCCTCGTTCCGGCCGACGCCCGCCTCATTAAGAGTTCCCGGATGCTGGTCGACGAATCGTCCCTCACCGGCGAAAGCGAAGCGGTGGAGAAGGACCCGGCCTGCGTGTACGATGCCGTCGTCCCCATCGGCGACCGGTTGAACATGCTGTTTTCCGGCTGCCTCGTCACGGCCGGGCAGGGCACGGCCGTCGTCACCGCCACCGGCATGGCGACGGAACTGGGGAAAATCGCCGGATTCCTGAATACCGATCAAAAACTGAAAACCCCGCTCCAGGTCCGTCTCGACAAGGTCGGGAAGATAATATCGTTTATCGCCATCATTTCCGCCATCGGCCTGTTCGCCATGGGAACGGTGCAGGGGGAGGACTTCTGGACCATGATGCTCCTCGCCGTCTCCCTGGCCGTCGCGGCGGTGCCGGAGACGATGGCGCTCATCGTCACCCTCTCCCTCAGCCAGGGCATCAAGAAAATGGCGGCCAAAAATGCCCTTATCCGGAAGCTTCAGGCGGTGGAAACGCTCGGGAGCACCTCCGTCATCTGCTCGGACAAGACCGGCACCCTGACGCAGAATCGGATGGCGGTGCAACGCCTGTGGCGCTACGGCGAGGAACCGGTGGCGGACTCGGCCGACCTTACGGAGAGCCAGCGGGATTTTCTTGAAAAACTCGTCCTCGCCAGCACCGCCACGGTGGAGCGTGACGACGACGGCAAGACCGTCGTCCTCGGCGACGCCACCGAGTCGGCCATACTCCGCCTCCTCCTCGCCAGGGGAATCGACAGGAACGCCCTGAACGAACGTTATCCGAAGGTGGCGGAAATTCCTTTTTCCTCATCCCGGAAAATGATGACCACCGTGGTGAAGCGCCCGGACGGCGGGTACCTCGTCCTGACGAAAGGGGCGTTCGACCGCCTGCCGTTCGAGAGGCACGACGCCAACTACATGGCGGACCTGGAACGCGTCCACGACGCTTTCGCCGCCGACGCCCTCCGGGTCATCGCCCTGGCGAGCGCGGAGGTCGACGAACTGCCGCCGGAGAAGGATCTGGCCGATCTTGAACAAAACCTTCGCTTCGACGGCATGGTCGGCCTTATCGATCCGCCGTGTCCGGAGGCGGCCGAGGCCATCGTCAAGGCGAAGCGGGCCGGCATCAGGACCGTCATGATAACGGGCGACCACGCCTCCACCGCCGGCGCCATCGCCCGGGACCTTGGAATTATCGCCGCCCGTGAAGGCATTATCACCGGCCAGGAATTGTCGGAACTCTCGGACGAGGATCTGGTCGGCAGTATCGAATTTTATTCCGTTTACGCCCGCGTTTCTCCGGAAGACAAGATACGCATTGTCGAAGCCTGGCAGAGCCGCGGCGCCGTCGTCGCCATGACCGGCGACGGCGTCAACGACGCACCCGCCCTCAAGGCGGCAGACGTCGGCGTCGCCATGGGCCGAAACGGCACCGACGTCGCCAAGGGCGCTTCCGACATGGTCCTGACGGACGACAACTTCGCCACCATCATCGACGCCGTCGCCGAAGGCCGGAACGTGTTCTCGAACATCCGGAAAGTGATGTACTTCCTCATCGTCTGCAACATCTCGGAAATCGTCGTCATGCTTGGCGCCCAGTTGATCGGCTGGGGCGTGCCGGTGACGCCGATAATGCTCCTCCTCATCAACGTCCTTGGTGACGGCGTGCCCGGGATCTGGCTCGCCTGGGAACGGTCCGATCCCCGTATCATGGACCGGCGGTCCATCGCCAGGGACGAGAGTTTTTTCGGCGGCGGCATCATGGAGGTGATTATCCAACAGACCATCGCCTTTTCCGTGGTGGCCTGGGCGGCGTACTATATCGGCGCCTTTAGAATCCTGCCCGGCGCTCCCGGGCCGAGCCACGACATCGGCCAGACCATGGCGTTTCTCGTGCTCGGGTATACGTCCATCATCCACGTCTTCACCGTGCGGAGCCGGAAGTCCGTCTTCAAGCGCACCGTGCGGGACAATATGCCGATTCTCTACAGCGCCATCGCCATGATTGTCGTCTTCGCCGGGCTGGTGACGATTCCGTTCCTCGCCAATCTGTTCGGTTTTACCCGCCTTGGGTCGATGCACTGGCTGGTCGTGGCCGGACTGTGCGTCGTGCCGACGCTCGTGGCGGAGTACGAAAAATTCTGGGACAACCGGAAGCTCCGGACCATGGAAAAGAACCGCGTGTTCCAGCAGCCGGCGCTGGCGGATTGAACCGGTCGGCATCGCGTCGCCGCCCGACAGTTGTTTTTTTGCGGCGCGCCGCCGCAGTGGCGGGGGACGACGCCCGAACCGACGGCGAGCCGTAAGTCGTGACTTCTTCTTTCGCATCATGAATGCGGCGACCGCGCCCCGTACCGGGGTGCGGCGCTTTTTTTTCTGGCAGCGCAATTTTTTTCAAACTTCACCGAACGGTCGGTACAGTTTCGCGACAGTAATAGGGTGACCCCTACCTCCATTTCCCGGCCGGACGTCCGGTCCCGAAATGACGCCGACGGGCCGCACGGCCCGGGCGCGATGCCGTCTTGACAGGTGGTTTTCATGTTCCGGGACGGTCGGGATTCCCGGCCCGAGTGAGCGTATGAAACCGCCGAGGAATCGAGGTGCGTTATGACGCGGAAATCTTCCAGGGAACTGATTCTCGACGCGACCGAACGGGTCATATCCCGGGTCGGCCTCGCCGCCACCACCATGAGCGCCGTCGCCGACGAGGCCGGCATCAGCAAGGGCGGCCTCTTCTACCATTTCACCGGGAAAAAAGAACTCCTCCTCTCCATCATCGACCGCTTCCTCGCCCGATTCAACCAGCGCCGGCGCCTCATAGCCGCCGCCCTGCCGGACAGTCCCCTCCGGCCCTTGAAGGCGTATGTCTATGCCTGCTTCCAGGTGCCGGAGCGGTCGCCCCAACCGTTGCCAAACCTTTTCACCCTGCTGGACGACGCCGACCTCCGCGAGAAAATCCGCGACCACCGCCTCGGCCTCTTTTCCGAACTGGCCGGATCGGTCGGCCGCCCGGAATGGGTGGCCATGGTCCTTTTCGTCACCGACGGCCTGTGGATGGCGGATTACTGCCGTTTGGACTCGGCCACCACCGACCTCCGGGATAAGATAGCCGGCGCCCTCTCCGACCTCATCGCCTACTACGAAAAACAGGTCGTTCTTGACCAGGCCGGCGGCGTTCCGCCAGCCGCCGAAGCCGTCAGCACCATGGAGGACCAGCCATGTGGAATTCGTTCGTGAAGAGTGGCACTGCCGTCAAGGTGGCGGCCGCCGTCGGCATCATCCTTGTGGCGGCGATACTCCTGCTCCCGGACAGCGGCAGGGGAGAGGCGGCGGTATCGGCGCCGCCGTCGCGGCCGCCCGTCATGGTGAGGCTGACCGAGGCGCGGGAAATGGACTTTTACGAAGCCATCACCTCGGACGGCAGCATCAAGACCCGCTTCTCGTCCCTCGTCGCGCCCCGCATAAGCGGCGTCATCGACGACATCCATGTGCGGGAAGGGGACATCGTCCAGGCCGGAAAAACGCGGCTCTTCCAGGTCGACAACGAGAAACTGCTCCAGGCCCTCGACCATTCCCGCCAGTCCCTCGTCATCGCCCGGTCCAGCCTGGACGAGAAAAAGGCCAGCCGGGAAAAGGCCGTCGCCGACGTCGAGCAGGCGGAAAAGGATTTCGCCAGGACGAAATCCCTGTATGAAGAGAAGGTCATGACCCTGAGCCAGTACGAGGCCGACGAAACAAAGGTCAAGCAGCTCCGCGCCCTCCTCGCCGTCAGCGACACCAATGTCACCCTGGCGGAACAGAACGTCACCCTGGCGGAAATTTCCCTCGCCATGGCCGAGAAGGACTACCGGGACTCCGTCATGTACGCTCCCATCGAAGGCGTGGTGAGCGGGCGCTTCGCCGAGCCGGGCGAAATGGGCAGTCCCGGCAATGCCATCCTCCAGATAGACGACACGAAAAACCTCAAGGCCACCGCCTACCTGCCGGGACAGTACTATCCCCGGATTCTCCCGGGAAAGAGCGTCATGCGGGTCTCCGTCCTCGACCGCGTCATCGGCGAATTCCCCGTCGCCTACCGGGCGCCCGGCATCGACTCGGCCCTCCGCACCTTTGTCATCTGGGCCGAGATCCCCGGCGCCGGCGCATACGCCGTTCCCGGCGCCCAGTGCGTCTTGACCGT
>JAJQFC010000196.1:0-1743 GCA_021201355.1 Planctomycetaceae bacterium
TCTGCGACCTCTCGGCGGCATCGTCCTTTGTAGTGAATACACGTGAGCCGGAGAACAGAAACCTTCAGGGCGGCGGTGTCGTGGGCGTGTATTCCGGCAGCGGCACGGCCACCATCGGCAGCGTGTCGGGCCGGTTCGGCGGCGCCGACGGCGACGGGAATACGGTCACTATCGGGACGTACCTGCACGGCGGCGGGCTGGTCGGAACGTACTCGCAGAACACACTGTCCAATACTGTCGGCGCCGTCACCGGGGCGTCGTTTGTCGAGAACCAGGTCACGGTCGGGTCCGAGACCGCAACTGACGACGTGTTCGGCCACGGTGGCGTCCTCGGCTTTGCCGGGCTGGCGAAGCCGCTGACGATTGAAAACTCCCGCTTCGAGAAAAACTCCCTCGTCGTCAACAACGGGAACAGCAAAGCCCCCCAGGACATGGCGGCGGCGGTCTTTGTCGATACCGCCCGAACCGGCCTCGACGCCGGCGTGACGGCGCATACCGTCGTCCTCCGGGCCGACGCCGGGAAGGAACTCGTCTTTTCGGAAAACAGCCAGACCGTTGGCGGCGTCACGTCCAAGAACGCCATCCTCTTCGGCCGCGACCGAAGCATCCCTGACCCGTCCCAAACGCTCGATAGCCTGGAAAACGCTGCCCTCGACGTGCAGGCCGCGGCGGACGGGACGATTCTCCTGGAGGACGCCGTTCTCGTCGACATGAACAACGGAAAATCCTTCGCCATGACGGTCGCCAACGCTGCCGGAAGCACGTTCCGCTGGGGCGGCGACAACCGCTGGCGCGTTGACGCGGGCGGCACGGCGCGGCTCGACCTCGAAAACGCGAACGGCCGGACCGAATTCCTGGACGACTTCGTCCTCCGGCCGGAGAACGGGACCGTCCTCGACCTGTCTGTCGCCGCCGGCCACACCCTCGCCGTCGGCATCGGCGAACGGACCGCCACGCAGGCGCTCTTCGCCCTGAACGACGCCGGGGCGGCCTCGACCGTCGCCATCGGTTCCGGCGCCCGCATCGAGCCGACCGTGAACGGCGTCCAATCCGTCCGGTCCCTCGAACTGGCGGACCGCTACCTTATCGTCACCGGCACCGGGGCGGACGACTTCCTCGGGCTTCTGGTCGGTTCGTCCCGCCTCGCCGAGTTCGGGCCGCTCGTGTCCGATGCCTCCGGGGTCTGGCTGCCGGTGACTGGTGTCGTCGACCCGGCGAGCTTTTACAACTCGAGCCCGAACGCGGTGGCCTTGGCGCCGCTGGTGGACGCTGTCCTCGCCGGACACGACGTCGATATGACGGAAGACGAATACGTGGCCTTCCTGACGTCCCTCCCGGACCTCGCGCCGGAGAACGTCCTGGCGATGCCCCATTTCGCCCTCGCCGCGACGGACCGGTTCCGGGACACCGCTCTCCGGCAGTCGCGGCTTCCCCTCATTCGCCGTCCCGGCGATATGGCCCGGGCCGCGCTGGCGGCGGGGGGGCGACGCCCTCGCCAGCCTTCCGGCGTCCGGCTTCCCCGACCTGACGGACCTGACCGACCTGTCCGGCGGGCGGTTCTGGGCCGGGTATGTCCACGACCGGGAACGCCTGTCCGGACACGGCGGCTACCGGGGGTACAGGCAGTCCACGGACGGCGGCTTTATCGGCTACAGCCACTACTTCCGGAGCGGCTGGGAGGCGGGCGTCTACGGCGGCATTTCGAAGGGGGACGTCACGGCCCGGTCCGGGGCGCGGTCGGAG
>JAJQFC010000196.1:1753-6095 GCA_021201355.1 Planctomycetaceae bacterium
ACCCCCTATTTTGTGGGGTGGGGGGGGGGGGTGGGGGGCTGGGGCGTCTTTGCGTGGGGGCCCCTCGGGGCCGGGGGGGGGGGGGGGTGGGAGGTGACGTCCCACGGCCGGCACGTCGCCGGCTACGGCCGGTTGACGCTGCGGAACGGGTTTTCCGTTACGGCGGACGTCCTCTATTCCCATTACGACAACGATTCGGACCGCCTCTTCAATACCTCCCGCGTTCACAGCGAGTTCAGCCAGCGGGTCGTCGGCGGCGGCGTCGAGGCGCGGTGGGATCTGAATCCGGGAGTCGGCAACTGGACGCTGTCGCCGTTCGCGTCGCTCCGGGTGAACCATTACAACCAGGGCGCTTCCCGCGAGGGCGGCGATGCGTTGTGGGCGGTTCGGGCGTCGTCCGAAAACGGCACGGTGTGGAGCGGCGCGGCGGGCGCCGAGGCCGGGTACGACTTCATCCTTCCGAATGCGGTGGTGAGTCCGCGCCTCCGGGCCGCCTACCGCCGGGACGGCGGCGACACGTCGGTGTCGCGGCGGGTGAGCCTGGCGGGCGCGCCGGGTTCGGTGGTGATTCACGGCGTCAGGCCGGGGAAGGACAACCTCCTCCTCGGCGCCAGCCTTGAGGCGGCGGTCCGGACGCGGGCGGGCATTCTCGACGTCCGGGTCGGGTACGACTTCTCCCTCCGGCGAAGGTCCACCGGCCACGGGATAAGCGTGACGGCGGGGCTGGCGTTTTAGGTGTTGTCGGCGGTGTAGACAGTGAAGACGGTGTCGGTGTTGTACGTTGTAGACGTTGTCGGCGTTATAGGCGTTGTCGACGGGTGATTGAATAGGACATGGTTTTCCTATACACTTGTGTGTTTCGGTACCATCAGTCGACGTCAAAAAGTACGGCCGTGAAAGGCAGGGGATGAGGATATATATCGGGAACGCCCACCCGGAACTCGGGAAGGCGGTGTGCGCGCATCTCCGGCAGGAACCGGGAATGATCGATGTCCAGCAGTTCCCCGATTCCGAAACGAAGGTCCGCATCCGCGACAACGTCCGGGGCGTCAACGCCTTCATCATCCAGCCGACCTGCGCGCCGGTGAACGAAAACCTTATGGAACTCCTCATCATGGTCGACGCCATGCGCCGCGCCAGCGTCAAGTCCATCACCGCCGTCATTCCCTATTTCGGCTATGCCCGGCAGGACCGGAAACACGAGGGCAGGGTGCCGATCACCGCCAAACTGGTGACGAACCTCATCGCCGCCAGCGGCGCCACCCGGGTGTTAACGGTGGATCTCCACGCCCACCAGATTCAGGGCTTTTTCGACCTCCCGCTCGACCACCTGTACGCGGCGCCGGTCCTGGTGAAATACCTGAAGAGCCTTCACCTGGAACAACCCGTCGTGGTCAGTCCGGACGCCGGTTCCGTGAAAATGGCGGCGCGGTACGCCCGCTACCTCGATACCAGCTTCGCCATTATCGAAAAGAAACGCCTGTCCGACGAGGTGGTCGAGACGGGACACGTCGTCGGCGACGTCCGTGATTGCGACGCCATTATCGTCGACGATATGATTGCGTCCGGCGGCAGTATGGCGGCGGCGGTCGAGACCGCCCGCGCCCACGGCGCCAGGAGCGTCCGCGTCCTCGCCACCCACGGCCTGTTCGTCTCCCGGGCCTATGAGCGGCTGGTCGAAGCCAAACCGACCGAGGTCATCGTCACCGACACCGTCCCCCTGGCCGAACCGGTGCCGCCCGAACTGAACGTCAAGGTCATATCCCTCGCCACCCTTATCGGCGACGCCATCTCCCACATCCACCGGAACAAGAGCGTCAGTTCGCTTTTCGGGTAAGGCGGCGGCGCGAGAGGAATCGGATTACTTTCCGCATACCCGAGTGGACCGGAGACACCGTCGACGCTATAATCGGTGCATCACCGCGACACGGTCTGAGAATCCCATTTCAAGGCGACCGGCCTTTTTCGACGACGACATGGTACACTTCAGCGAAAGGAAATCCTATGACCACGGCAAAATGCGCATACTGCGACAAGGGCGATGCGTTGTCACCGTTCGGCATCGAGATCCAGGCGCTTCCCGGCGCCGATCTGTACCTATTCAAGGAACAGAGCCACGAAGGGCGGGTGATTCTCGCGGCCAAGCGTCACGTCGGCAATCTCACCGACATGACGGACAGCGAACGGAACGCCTTCTTCGCCGAGGTGGCCCGGGTCGGCAAGGTGTTGGAAAAGGCGTTCTCGCCGGACAAAATCAATTACGGCGCCTACGGCGACACGTCCGGCCATTTCCATATGCATCTCGTGCCGAAGTACCGCGACGGCTTTGAATGGGGCGGCATCTTCGACATGAATCCGGAAAAAGAGTATCTCGACGACGAAGGCTACCAGATGGTCATCGAGACGATCAAGGCCGGGCTGGAATAGATCCCAAAAAAATTCCGTAACGATCCAAATGTTCAACAGTCCGAAATGCTCAACGATCCAAACTGCTCAATGAACCAAACTGCTCAATGAACCACTATCCATAAAAGAAGCCCCGACCATCGATTTGGCCGGGGCTTCTTACTTTAACGATTCACGACGCAAGAAATGATTATTTCCTCTTCGCGGCCTTGCGGGCCGGGGCCTTCTTCATCATCGGCTTGGCGCCGGCCTTTTTGGCGGCGGGCTTTTTGGCCGACGACTTTTTCGCTTTCGACTCGACTTCGTACTGGGCGCAGGCGAGGCGGGCGATCGGCACGCGGTACGGCGAGCAGGACACGTAGTTCATGCCCTGGGCGCAGCAGAACTTGACACTGGAGAGTTCGCCGCCGTGTTCGCCGCAGATGCCGACCTTGAGGTTCGGACGGGTCGAGCGGCCGCGCTCAATGCCCATCTTGACCAGTTGGCCAACGCCTTCCTGGTCGAGAACCTGGAACGGGTCGGCCTTGAAGATGGCGGCCTTCTTTTCGTCGACGTATTCCGGCAGGAAGCGGCCGGCGTCGTCGCGGGACAGGCCCATCGTCATCTGGGTGAGGTCGTTCGTGCCGAAGCTGAAGAATTCGGCCTTTTCCGCAATGCGGTTCGCCATGAGGGCGGCCCGGGGAATTTCAATCATGGTGCCGACGAGGTATTTCACCTTGGACTTGGCGGCCTTGATGATGGGGTCGGCGACGGCGCGGACGCGTTCTTCTAGGATGTTGAATTCCTTCTCGGCGATGGTGAGGGGAATCATGATTTCCGGGAAGACCTTCTTCCCCTTCTTGGCGACGGAGACCGCCGCTTCGATAATGGCCTGGACCTGCATCTCGAGAATTTCCGGATAGGTGATGCAGAGGCGGCAGCCGCGGTGGCCGAGCATCGGGTTCGACTCGTGGAGCTGGTCGATGCGGGCGCGGACCTTGTCCTCGGGCATCTTGGCGACCTTGGACAGTTCCTTGATGCCGGCGGCGTCCTTCGGGGTGAACTCGTGGAGCGGCGGGTCGATGAGGCGGATGGTGACCGGTTTTCCGTTCATCGCGTCGAAGATGCCTTCGAAGTCCTTCCGCTGGTACGGGAGAAGCTTCGACAGGGCCTTGACCCGGTCTTCCTTGGTGTCGGCGACGATCATGGTCTGGATGGCCAGCTGGCGATCGCGGCCTTCGAAGAACATGTGCTCGGTGCGGCAGAGGCCGATGCCTTCCGCGCCCATTTCAATCGCCTTCTTGGCGTCGGACGGGGAGTCGGCGTTGGTGCGGACATTAACGGTGCGGATGGTGTCGCACCAGCCCATGAGAACCTTGAATTCGGGCGGCAGGATCGGGTCCTTCAGGGCCAGTTGTCCCGCGTAGATGGAGCCGGTGGAGCCGTCGAGGGTGAGCCAGTCGCCCTGCTTGTAGGTCTTCCCTTTGACGGTCATGGTCTTCTTCTCGGCGTTGATGTCGAGAATCTCGGCGCCGACGACGCAGCACTTGCCCCAGCCGCGGGCAACGACGGCGGCGTGCGATGTCTTGCCGCCGGTGGCGGTGAGGATGCCCTGGGCGGCGTGCATGCCGCCGACGTCTTCGGGGGACGTTTCCTTGCGGACGAGGATAACCTTCATGCCCTTGTTGAAGGCGTTTTCGGCATCTTCGGCCGTGAACATGATCTGTCCGGCGGCGGCGCCCGGCACGGCGTTGATGCCTTCGCCGATGTACGACGACTTCAGCTTCGACTTGTCCGTCTCCGAGATGACCGGGTAGAACATGCGTTCGATGTCTTCCGGGGTGATGCGGCCGACGGCTTCTTCCTTGGTGATGAGGCGTTCTTTCACCATGTCGACGGCGATCTTGAAGGCGGCGGCGGGGTGCGTTTACCGGTGCGGCACTGGAGCATGAAGAGT
>JAJQFC010000152.1 GCA_021201355.1 Planctomycetaceae bacterium
GACCAGCAGGTCCGACACAAAACCGGTTTCCGGCGGGGCGGTTTCGGACGGTTCGGCCGGATTGGTCGGGTCGGCGGGAGCCGCCGGGGTGATCTGCCCGACGTCAATTTCTACCACGTAGGTCGAACCGGTTTCGAACCGGGCGCTCCCGGTGGCGGTGACGGTGCCGATGGAATAGCCCGGCGACAATGTCCCGCCCGACCGCACGGTGAGGCTGCCGATCCGGCCGTTCCCGGCCAGGGTGCCGTATACGGAAAAGTTGGCGCCGGAGGCGAAGCCGTCCGCCAGACTGGCGGTGCCGCTGTCGATTATGGTGCAGCCGGTATGGGAGGCATGGTGGCCGGTGAACAGGATGTCCCCGCGGCTCGTCAGGACGCCGGCGCCGGAGACCTCGTTCGCGAACGTCCCGTCGAAGTCGAGGACGGCGTTCCCCTGGAGAGCAAGAGGGCCGGTGCCGAAGGCGGACCGGTTGTCCGCGATCAGTTCGCCCTCGCGCACGGTGACGGTGCCCGAGAGGCCGGCGTTGTCGCCGGTAAGGCGGACCGATCCGTCGCCGTCCTTGACGACCGCGCCGGACCCGGCGATGGTCCGGTTGAAGTCGCCGCCCGATGACGCGTCGATATCGAGGTTGAAGACGCCGTTGTTGTCGACGGCGAGGCCGGTTTGGTTGAGGCCGGCGCCGCCGAGGCCGGTGACGGTGAGGGTTCCTTCCTCGATGACGGTGGCGCCGGTGTAGGTGTTGTCGCCGGCGAGGACGAGTTGTCCCTGGCCGCGTTTTGTCAGGGTTTTTCCGTCCCAGCCGGTCAGGAAGGCACCGGTCCGGTCGGCGAGGACCGACCCGATGATGAACGGGTCGCCGGCGTCCGCGAGGGTGAAGGTGCCGTGGGCGTCCGTGTAGTTGCCGTCCGCGTCGGTGGCCTGGTCGTACCAGGTGAGGCCGGCGCCGACGACGATTGCCGTCTCGTCACCGGACAGTCTGGCCGAGACGGTGAGGAAGTCGACGTCGGTCTGGCCGCCGACAAGGATAACGTAGTCCGGCTCTTGGGTGATGGCGGCGCCGGATTGGATGACGGTATATTCTTCCCCGTCGTACCCGGAAAAGCCGCGGATATCGAGGCCGGTTCCGGAGGCGAAAACGACGTTGTCCGCGTCGACGGCGACGTCGTCGCCGACCATGACGCCGAGGACGCCCTCCCGGACGTCCAGGGTCTCGACGCGATTTCCCAGTTCGGCGAGAAACACTTCGCCGCCGCCCGTTTTCAGGAGCGTGCCGCCGTCCGCGATTTGACCCCGGAGGACGAGGGTTTTCCGGCGTCGGCCACGAAAGCGGCGGTGCCCTGGATGGTGGCCGGGGAGAAGGAAAGGGCGGCTACGTTGTCGTGGCCGACGCCGGCCTGGACGGTGGTGTTGTCCGTAAACGTCACGGTTTCGGCGGCGATACGGTTGTTGCCGCCGACTTCGAGGAGGGTGTCCGTGATGCCGTCTCCGAGGATGAACGCCGTTCCCGCCCCGTCCAGGACGATGGCGCCGGCCCCGACCGGACCGGCCGGATCGTTCCGGGTGCCGTCTGGCGTCTCGCCGTCCCGGTAGAGCCGGATGGTGCCGCCGACGGCGGTAAACCGCGTTCCGTCGCCGCTGAAGACGTTGCTGCCGCCGAGAAGGATGGTGCCGTCCGGGTCGGCGTTCAGAGAGACTTCCATAGTGCCGCCGCCGCCCGCGCCGGACAAGGGGTCGCGGATATCCAGGGTCGAGCCGCCGGTGACGTCGATGTCGAGGGCGGCGTCGCCGCTGCCGGCGTCGAGGTGGATGGAGCCGGCGCCTCCGGAGTCCCGGTTGCCGCTGATGACGTGGCGTTCGCCGTCGTCCATGGTGAGGGAAACATCGCCCGTGGCGTAGACGGCGCTGCCCCGGCCGACCGCGCTGTTGTTCAGGAACGAAACGTTTCGAAGCGAGAGGTCGCCGTCCGAGAATATGGCGCCGCCCCGGCCGCCGGCGTGGTTGCCGGTGAAGGTGGCGTCCCGGATGTCGGCCGTGGCGTTGTTGTCGGCCATGACGGCGCCGCCGTCGCCGCCGGACTGGTTGTTGTCGAACGTGGCGGTATCGATGCGGGCGCCGCCGCCGGTGAGGCGGATTGCGCCGCCGCCCAGTCCGGCGCTGTTACTGCCGAACTCGCCGTTATGGAGATACAGGGTGCCGCCCGACGAGAGGGCGCCGCCGGAACTGGCCTGGTTGTTCCGGAAGCGGTAGAGGGAGTCCGCCTCGCCGTTCAGGACAAGGAGGCCGCCCGCGCCGACGCTGACGGCGCCGCCGTCCAGGTCGGCGCGGACGGCATTCTGGAAGACGGCGTGCTTGCCCGTTTCCACGAAGATGGAACCGGCCTTGCCGTCGGCGACGGCGAGGCGCTGTTCGCCTGCCGCATTGTCGAAGGTGATGCTGTCCGCCAGGCGAAGGGCGGGGAAGGCCGCCGTGACGGCTCCGGCGATGTCATCGGCGGTGCTCGTTTGGTCCTGGACAGCCTGGGCGACGGCGTCGTATGCGGCGCTATCGCCGAGAAAAGACGTTTCCCCGAGGCCCGGGTCGATGTGGGTTCCGGCGGAAATCCGGAGCGTTCCCGAATGGATTTCGATGCCACCGGCGAAGCGGTTTTCCCCGGCAATGCCGGTGAAGTCGACGGTGCCGGTGAATTCGGACGGCGCGACGGCGGTGACGCCGTCGGCGTCGGAACTGGCGACCTGGCCGAGGACCAGTTTGCCCCGGGTCGCAGTGCCGGTGAGGTCGATTGACCCGTCCACGGCCTCGATGCCCTCGCCGGTGAAGGTGTAGTCCTGGTCGCCGCTCACGTACATGCCGGCGACGGTGACGCCGTTGTCGCCGACTTCGACGGTGCCGCCGCCGCCGGCGGCGGTGAAGTTGACTACGTCTTGAACAAAGTATTCGATCTGCGGATCGGTTGTTCCTCTTTCGACCCAGTTCTTGTCGCCGAGGCTCCACACGGTCCCGCTTCCCGCCGGCGACCAGTCGAGAACCTTGTTGATGCCGTCCGGGCGGTCCGTGTTGACGGTGAGGAAAATCCTGTCCCCTTCCGTCTCGACCGTGAACATGTCGTTCCCGCCGGCGCCGATGCTGGCGCGGCCGGCCTCGGCGATGTTTCTCCCGCGCAGGCGGAGATCGAGGGTGACGTTGCTGGAATCGAAGTCGCCCACGCCGTTCACGTTTTCCTTTTCCACCAGGAGGTAGGTGGTCGTGTCGCCACTGGATTGGGCGAGGGCGTATATGTCTATGACGATGGTTCCGGCCGCGATGGTGATGGTGTCGGCCCGGATGGCGAGCATGGC
The DNA here is from genome assembly GCA_021201355.1 of Planctomycetaceae bacterium. Lineage (GTDB taxonomy): Bacteria > Planctomycetota > SZUA-567 > SZUA-567 > SZUA-567 > JAJBSZ01. Next base: position 3,336 of record JAJQFC010000152.1, read on the forward strand.
TTCGCCCGCCACCGCTTCCCGCATGTCGAAGGAGAATGTCGGGTTCGCCGCCAGATCGATGGTGCCCTGAAGCGCGGCGCTTTGCCAGTTGTCCGTGTCGTCCGTTATGGAAATGGCGTTGCCGCCGCCGATATGAATGTTTCCGGGGCCGACGATGGAATACACGCTGTTCGCGCCTTCCAGATGGATAGCGCCGGCCTCGACCGGCGCATTCCCGGAGACGACCTCCCCGGCCCGGTAAAACCGGAGATCGCCGCTGTGGATGAAATTAATGCTGCCGTCGGCGCGCGCGCCGACGGTGAAGGCGCTGGCGCCGCCGAGGCGAAGTTCGCCGTTCCCGGTCTTCCTCACGGTGATTGTCCCGGGGCCGAAAAAGCTGTCGCCGGCCACGCCGGACATGGGATCACGGATGTCCAGGACGGCGTCGTCGCCGACGTCCAGGGCGACCTCGGCGTCGATGCCGCCGGAGGCGCGGCTTTCGATATGGATGGAATTGGCGCCGTCCCGGGTGGTGTTGCCGGCGAAGGTGACGGTTTTGTTGTTTGAGACGTTTATGGCCACCTGGCCGTTCCAGTTGTAGATGGCGGCGCCGCCGCGACCGGCGTAGTTATTCTGGAACGAGCTGTCCGTCAGGGTGACGGTGCCGTTCTGGTTGTAGATGCCGCCGCCCCGGCTGGAAGCTCCGGCCCGGTTGCCGGCGAATTCGACATTGGTGACGGTGAGGTTGGCGACGCCGATGATGTTGTCGTTGTTGTAGATGCCGCCGCCGTCGCGGCCGGCGGTGTTCGAGGCGACGGTTATGCCGTCGTCGCCGCCGTCCAGGATCATGGTGGCGTCGTTGTAGAGTCCGCCGCCGTTACTTGTGGCGAAGTTGCCCCGGATTTCCGTGGCTGTGATGTCGACGGTGCCGTCGTTGTTGTAAAGACCGCCGCCGTTACCGTCCGCCGTATTGTTCGCGATGCTGCTGCCGGAAATGGCGACATCGGCGCGCAGGGTGTAAACGGCGCCGCCCTGGTAGTAGGCCCAATTGTCCGACAGAATGCCGCCGTCTATGGTGACGGTGGAGGTCCGGCCGCCGGTGCCGACGTTGTAGATGGCGCCGCCGTAGGAATAAGTGGCCTGGTTCCCGGAGAACAGGGTGTTCGTGAACGCGGCAGTGGCATTCTCGTTGTAGACGGCGCCGCCGTTCAGGGCGAGGTTGTTGGTGAAGGTCGAGTCGTCGAAGGACAGGGTTCCCCGGTTCCAGATGGCGCCGCCGATGTAACTGTAGGTGCCGGCGTTCGCCTTGTTCGACATGAAGTCGACGCCGGTGCCGGTGATGACGCTGCCCGTTTCTGTGGAGATGGCGCCGCCGTAGCGGGCTTCGTTTCCGGCGAAGACGACGCGGCCGCCGCCGGTGCCGCCGAGGACGAGGTTGGCGCCCGTCGCCAGAAAGACGGCGCCGCCCTCTTCCAGGGTGGTGTTGCCGGCGACGCCTTTCAGGGTTTTCCCGTTCGAGAAGACGAAGGAGCCGCTCCCCGGATCGATGCCCGCGTACATTCCGGCGCCGACGGCGAGGCGCTCGGCCGTGGTGCCGCCGCCGTCGACGGTCACCGTCCCCGCCTCGCCGACCCGGAGGACGGCCCGGTTGGCGGCGCTTCCGGCGAGTTCGAGGCGGCTCAGGACGGACGGGATGGCGGCGCGGTTGGTGATGTCGAGGCCGCCGCCCGTGAGGGTGACGCTCCCGAGAAATCCGCTGTTGTCGCCCCGGAAGCTGACGGTGCCGCCGCCGGTGTTCGAGACGGTGAGGACGGCGTCGGCGTTGCCGCTGATGTTCCCTGAGACGACGGCCGGTTCCGCGCCCGGTCCGTAGGTGGTGACGAGGCTGTATTCACCGGCGACGGCGATGGGGGCCGGGTATTCGACGTCGGAAGCGAGGTCGGCGGCGTGGAGGTGCGGCACGACGGCCATGACGACCATCGGGGCGAGGCGGCGGATGAGGGCGCGCATGCGCTTTTTCCTTCGACACTGCGTCTGGTCGGCGGGAACGGGCGGCGGAGATGTTTGGCGCCTGAAAGGAGAGGCGTGCGCTCCGGCACGGATACGGTTACGGAACGTTTCGCCGTCAATCTTCCATCAACTGTATGAGGATTCCCGATAACAGACTTATTTACTCACCCCGATGAAACATTACGGTAGTATCGTGGAAAAACAAGGAGTGGTACACTGTTTTTCCATTTTTTCATTAGGAGTTGCCGATAGCGAGTTTATTATTAGGCACCATCGTTGACGAACGCTCCTGGCTGCGTCGCGATCGATCCGGTAGAAACCGTCTGAGACAACAGGCGCGCTGCTGGTTGGTACACTCGAAAACACCTAACGATTGATCGGTTGTTTTTATCGAAAAATCGTATAGCTCGTTAAATAATTGGGAGATCAAAATTCGAAAAAAAGGGTGCAATCGGGGTGAAATAGGATATAATACTAGAAACCGTCCGGACGGTCGGTGGCTGCACGGGTGACGCCGGATGGTGCGGAGGGGTGTGGTACGGGTACAAAAAATTGTACTCTTCTCGTTAACAAAAGAATTTTTTCCAACAGGCGATCACGCAGGCAGGACCAGTGAAGGAGCGGAACAGAGGCCTCTCGATCACGACGGAAGACGAGGGGCAGGTTCGGTAAGACGGGGGCGGTGGGTCGTTCATTTTTCGCGTGCAGAAGGAGCCCCGCGGTACCGTGGCACTGGATGGAGGAGTGACGGGACATACT
>JAJQFC010000073.1 GCA_021201355.1 Planctomycetaceae bacterium
AATACCTCTCCGGCGTCATCGCGGAAAAGCAACCGGCGGTGATCGTGTCGCGGCAGGCCCGGGGGCTTGCCAGCGGCGCCGACTTCGAAAACGCGGCGCCGTCGTCCCTCGTCTACGCCTTCCAGGGCAGGCGGAAGGAATCGCCCGAGACATGACCGCAGACGAACTCCACCATCCGACCCTGCACCGGACCTGGACCGAGGTCGCCCTCGGGGCCATCCGGCACAATATCGAACTGTTCCGCGAATGGGTCGGTCCGGGATGCGTCGTCATGCCGACCCTGAAGGCGGACGCCTACGGCCACGGGTCAGTCCCGGTGGCCCGGGCCGCCACCCGGGCCGGAGCGGAACGGCTGGCCGTGGCAACCTGCCTCGAAGGGCAGGTGCTTCGGGAAGCCGGCATCGGCGTGCCGATTCACATTCTTGGCGCCACCCTTCCGGAGGAGGTCGAGGCGGCGGTCCGGCTCGGCCTGACCCTGTCGATTCACGAAATGCACATTGCCGAACTCGCCGCCATCGCCGCCCATCGTCACGGGCGGACGGTTCCGGTCCATTGCAAAATCGACACCGGAATGGGCCGCCTCGGCATTCTCCCGGACGACGCGGTCAGGCTGGTGACGGCGGTGGCGGCGCTTCCGGGATTACAGGTCGAGGGCCTGTTCATGCACTTCGCCGAAGCCGGCGACGCCGAATTCAGCCAAAAACAGATTGACGAATTCGAACAGGTCACCGCCCGGCTCCGGGCGGCCGGTTTGGACGGCTTGGTCCGCCATGCCTCGTCGACGGCGGCGGTGGTCCGGTATCCCGAGGCAAATTTCGACATGGTGCGGCCGGGCTCAGGGGTGTACGGATATATCGCTCCGGCGGAGATGGCCGGTGAGATGCCGCTCCGGCAGGCCCTATCCTGGAAAAGTTCCGTCATCCAGGTGAAGGAGTACCCGGCCGGGCACACCCTTGGATACGACCGGACCTACACGACGTCCCGGCCGACCCGGGTGGCGATTCTCCCGGTCGGCTACGCCGACGGCTACCGGCGGGAAAATTCGAACCGGGCCATGGTCCTCATCCGCGGACAACGGGCGCCGGTGGTCGGCCGCGTGTCCATGGACTATACCATGGTGGACGTGACGGAACTGCCGGACATCGCCGTCGGCGCCGTCGCCACCCTTCTCGGCCCTGACCGGGACGACCGCATCACGACGGAGGAACTGGCCGATTGGGGCAACACGATTCCCCACTGCGTGACGACGGGGATATCGCCCCGGGTCGGGCGGGTGTATGTCGATTGAACCGGTCGCCGTCCGGCGCCGGTTGTCACGGGAGCGCGTTTCAACTATACTAGAAGCTGGTTCATAACTGGTATCGTCAGTCGGAGACGTGGAATTGCCGGCGGCAGGCTTATTTTTCGCCCGGTGTTTTGGGGCGGAAAATACGCCGAGAGCCGGATTTGACGAAGTATATGGCGACGAGACCGGTTATGAAACAGCTTATAATTGGTAAGGCCGCGTCGGTGTCGTTGCCCGTATGGGGGACGGCTCGCCGCCGGCCGGGACGGTTCACGAATCAAGAGAGTGAGGGCATCCATACCGGGAGGGTCGCGGCTTGCCGCTATGCACAGCGGCGGGTCCGCCCGTCATCAGAAAAGGAGGCACCCATGTCGAACGATTTCCGCGCCGCCATCGCCGAACGCCGCAGCAACTACGATCTGACAGGAAAGTCGAGCCTGTCCGACGCCGAACTTCAGGAGCTGGTCGAATGCGCGTCACTGAACACGCCGTCCGCCTTCAACATGCAGTCGGGAAGGATCGTCCTTCTCCTTGGGGAGAACCATAAAAAACTCTGGGAAATCGTCAGGGAAACGCTCCGGAAGATGGTCCCGGCCGACAACTTCAAGGCGACGGACGACAAGATATCGAGTTTTTCCGCCGGGTACGGCACCATCCTGTTCTATGAGGACAAGACCACGGTGAAGCGGTTCCAGAACAATTTCCCGCTCTACGCCGAAATGCTTCCGTGGTTCTCCAGTAACGGCGCCGGCATGCTCCAGTTCACCGTCTGGACGATGCTCCGGGACGCCGGCATGGGGGCGAGCCTCCAGCATTACGGCAACCTCATCGAGGAACAGGTGGCGAAAGAATGGGGTCTGGATCCGAACTGGATGCTCATTGCCCAGATGCCGTTCGGCGTGCCGAACTCGTTCCCGAAACAGCCTGAACAACTCCCGGTATCGGACCGGGTAAAGGTTATCAAATAATGGCAAATCCGCGTTTTCTTTTGGACACCCTTCTCCTGGCGCCCGGCGAGTACGTCATTGGCCGTCAGGAATCGCACCACGCCATCGGCGTTCTTCGGCTGCGGCCGGGGGACGCCGTGGTCGTTTTCGACGGCGCCGGGCACCGGGCCGAGGCGGTGATCCTGGACGCCGCCCGGGACGGCGTTCGCGTTCGGGTGGACGCGGTGGAGACGGAGCCGCATATGCCCCTTCGCCTCACCATCGCCACCGCCATCCCGAAGGGAAAACGCTGGCAGATACTGGTTGAAAAATGCACCAAACTCGGCGTCGACGCCATCGTCCCCGTTCTCAGTACCCGAAGCGTCGTCAAGGGGGAAGGGGATATCCAGAAATGGCGGCGCTGGATAGTGGAGGCGGCCAAGCAGTCCCGCCGTGCCCACCTTCCGGAAATCTTCGAACCGGCCAAACTGCCGGACGTGGTTGCGATGGCCAAACGGGACAACGCCGTTCTGCTCATGGCCGACGCCCGGGGAGAAAACCCCTACGCCTTCCATGACCTTCTCGGCCGGACGACGGCGGCGGTGGTGCTGGTCGGGCCGGAAGGCGGCTTTACCCAGGAAGAGTACGACGACTGCCGGCGCCACGGCGCCCGGGGGATATGCCTTTCTCCGTTCACCCTCCGCATCGAAACGGCGGCGGCGACGGTATGCGCGATAATCCGGGAAATGCTCATGTGAAAAGCCGGTCGGCCGGCCATGCCACCGTCGTGATGGCGGCGTGGCGCGGGGACGGCCGATTTTTCGCCCTGAAAGACCTGTATGGATCAAAACGAATCGACCGACGAAACGCCGTCCCCGGACAGACCGGTCCCGGCCCGGCCTCCGACCACCCCGCCCATGGCCGGGTCGACGGACACGATTCCGGCGCCGGACGCGGACGGCGACGAAAGCCGTGTCACGGACGCGGACGGCGCATCGGGTGACAACGCCTCTTCCGCCGCTCCGCCCCAGGCCGCCGAAACCGCCACAATCGCCGCCGCCTATGCCGCCTCCGCCACCGGTGAGGATGCCGGTAAGACCGCCGCCGTGCACCCGGCCGCCGACCCCGGCGACGCCGACGGTGACGACGCCGAGTCCGGTTTCATCGGTCATGCGGCTTCGGCCGGGGCGACGGATCGGCAGTCCCGTCAGGACAGCTTGAACGGGCCGCCGCCGTCGCCGCCGGACGCCGGCGACGGTGAACCGGCGCAGACGCGGTCCTCGACCAGGCGCGCGGTGGCGTCCGGTTCGGCCGCTCCGGAAGGCGAACGGGCGGACGGTCCGGTCCGGGACAGCGCTAGGCTGGCCGCCGCCGGCGACACCGTCAGCGGCGCCGCCTATGTCCATCCGGACGGCGGAGCGATGTCGAGTCAGCGCCTCCGGCTGATTCCGCCGGACGGAAAGCCGATCCGCTGGTGGCACACGCACCGGGAGAAAATTGAACTGGCCGAGACGGTCCTGTCCGGCCTGTTTATTCTGGCGGCGTTGTATTTTCTGTACCTGTGGTTTTTCGTTGGCGGCGTCGTCGCCTACGATCCGTCCCGCGAGGGTTTTGTCCAGGCGCTGGCAGCGTTGCCGGCGGTGCGGCCGGAGGCGGCCTGGCGCGTCCGCGCCACGCCCGGGCGCTGGCGGAACATCGTCGTCCACCACACCGCCACCAAAACGGGGTCGGCCGAGTCCATCGACCGTTACCACCGCGAGGTGAACAAGTGGGAAAACGGCCTCGGCTACCATTTCATCATCGGGAACGGCCACGGCATTGACGACGGCGAAGTGGCGATGAGCCGGCGCTGGCTGGAACAATTGGACGGCGCCCACGTCAGGATGAAGGGGAGCGGCAAGGCGAATTCCTGGTCCATCGGCATCGCCCTGGTCGGAAATTTCGAGGAAGAGGTGGCGACGCCCCGGCAATTGGCCGCGCTTCGCGGGCTTCTCGCCTTTCTCCTCCAGGAGTACGGCATCAAGAACGAGGAAATCGTCGGCCACGGCCAGGTGGCGGTCAATTACACCGCCTGCCCGGGGAAATTGTTTTTCCTGGATGAAGTTTTGAAAACATTGTAGCGCCGGCCCCGGTGACGGCAGAATTTGTTCGGAGCGAGCCACCCCATGCCCCGGTACTGTTACGAGTGCGAAAACGTTTCCTGCCCGGCCGGCGGCATGTTCGACGTCGTCCAGTCGATACACGACGACGCCCTCGCCGCCTGTCCCCATTGCGGCGCATTGGTGTGCCGGGTCATCCGTCCCGTCGGGATGGCGACGCCGACCGGCGATGCGAAGTTAAAGGAACTTGGATTCACCAAATTGGTGCGCCGGGACCGGGGGGTGTACGAAAACGTCACGCGGACGGACAACGAGGCCAGGTACTTTCACGGCGACAAGCCGGAGACGCGGCCGGACATCCGGCGGCGCGTACGGGACTAAGGCCTGGCGGTCGTCTCCCGCGACGCCGTGTCGGCGTCGTCCCGGACTCCGGCGCCAGGCGCAAATTTCACCCTATCCATCGCACGGCGTTACCGCCGCTCTCGATGCATCACGACAAGGACGACCACGCCCCCATGCGCTTCTTCCCTCTCATTTTCACATCGGTCATAGTCGGGCTTCACCTCTACATGTTCCTTAATCTCCGCCGCGCCTTCGGCGGCGGCTGGTGGCAGCTCCCCGTCGCCATCGTCTTTCTCCTCGGCATGTATTCCATCTACTTTCGCGGACGGTCGGCGCCGGACTGGGTCAATCACGCCACATATCTCTGGAGAGGCCTCATCATCATCCTGGCGGACGTCTTCCTGTTCCGGGAACTTTTCGCCGGAATCGCCTGGTTCCACGACCGCGTCGCCGGCGGCGGCTGGCACCGCCTTCTCGCCTCGCCCGGGCTGTTCCGTATGACCTTCGTCCTCGCCCTCGTCGCCTACGGCTGGTCCCTCTTCGAGGCGGCGCATCCGGTTATCCGCCGGGTGCGGGTGGTGACGGACCGGTTGCCGGACGGGGTCGATTCGGTCAGAATGGTCCTCATGGCCGACATCCACATCACGCCGTGGACAAGCGCCGCCGCCTTACGGCGCATCGTCGACATGTCGAACAGGGAAGACCCGGATATCGTCGTCATGGCCGGGGACTATGTCGACGGCCGGTACGATCCCGCCGGTTGGCAGGCGGTCGAACTCCGACACCTGACCCACCGGTTCGGCAAGGTGGCCGTCCTCGGCAACCACGCACTGTACAGCGGCCGCGAACCGTCCATCCAATTCATTCGGGGAGCCGGTTTCAACCTCCTTCGCGGCGACGCCGTCCGGGCCGGTCCCATCGTCGTTGCCGGCGTCGACGACCCGCAGGTCGGCGGCCGGGTCGAAATCCCGGACGCCCTCGACGAGGCGGCGGCGCTGGACCCGGACGCGTTCCGCCTCCTCGTTTCGCACCGGCCCGAGTCCCCCGAAGCGGCGATTGGCCGGTTCGACCTGGCCGTGAGCGGCCACACCCACGGCGGGCAGATCTGGCCGGTCCGGTACATCGTCCGGCTGATGAACGGATTCCCGCAGGGCATGACCGTCCTGCCGGCGCCGGCCGGCCGGGAGCGGGTGGAGAGCCGGCAGTACGTCACGAACGGCACCCGGTTCTGGGGGCCGCCGGTCCGTTTTCTCACACCGGCCGAGATGACCGTCATCGACCTGGTGGCGGAACCGTAAAGCGTTTTCTTCTGGGTCACCGGTATTTTTCCACACCCTTGCCTTTCACGTTATTTTTCCGGACAATGAACTGCATGATTCGACGTGGACGGACCATCCTGGCTTGGCTGGCCGTCACGGG
>JAJQFC010000177.1 GCA_021201355.1 Planctomycetaceae bacterium
ACCGGTCCCGGCGCCGGCATCGGTCCGGAGAAAATGGCCCACAAGGTCCGGGTCATCGAAAACGCCATCGAATTGCACCGGCCCGATCCGACGGACGGCCTCGACGTCCTCTCGAAGGTCGGCGGCTATGAAATCGCCGGCATCGCCGGATTGATCCTTGGCGGCGCCAGCCGCCGGAAGCCGGTCCTCGTCGACGGCTTTATTTCGTCCGCCGGCGCGATGCTGGCAAAAGCGCTGTGTCCGGCGGTCGGGCCGTACCTCCTCCTGTCACACGCCAGCGCCGAGCCCGGCCACTGCCTCATGTGCAAATGGCTGGAGGTGAACCCGATACTCCACCTCGACATGCGCCTTGGCGAAGGCACCGGCGCGGCGATGGCGCTGAACGTCGTCGACGGCGCCGCGACCATGCTGACCGAGATGGCGACGTTCGCCTCGGCCGGCGTGCACGTGCTGCCGGAGAAATAGGCGGGGACGAATCACGATGGCGTCATTTACGCCGTGGCCGGGAAACTCAAGCAGTACAGCGCGGCCGCCGCGCGTTGGACCGTAAGGCCAGGCGTGACGATTTGCGGTGCCGTGGCCGTCCGGCCTGCCTGGTATGCCTGAGAAGGCGGCGCGGCGGCGAGAATGCATCCGTTGAAACGAGCGCATGGTTCAAAGAGGTTATCGCCGCCTCAACGTTTGGCCCTGGATTCGGTAAAAGGACGCGCATGCGAACATTCGGCGCCGCCTGGCGGTTTATAACGATTTTCCCGTTCTTCACCAGGGCGGGGGACGACGAGGTCGATCTGCTCCGCCGCTGCGGCTGGACGTTTCCGTTTATCGGGCTCATCCTCGGCCTTGTCACCGGCGCGGCCGTCTGGCTCCTGGCGGCGGTGTTGCCGGTTCCGGTCGTCGCCGCGCTGGCGGTGACCGTTCTCGCCATGTACTCGGCCGGGTTCCACCTGGACGGCCTGTCGGACTGCGGCGACGCTCTTCTGTCGCCGGGCCGCGACAAGGAAAAATGCCTCGCCATCATGAAGGACAGCCGCATCGGCGCCCACGGCGCCATGGCCCTTGTCCTCCTTCTCCTGACGAAATACGCCTGCCTCGCCGCCACGCCGGACCGCTACGGCCTTGCCGCCATGGCGTTCCTGATGCCGCTGGCCGGACGGGCGGGGATGTTATGGGTGATGGGGCTTCTTCCCTATGCCCGGTCGGAAGGTCTGGGGAACATCATCGTCGTCACCATGGGCCATATCGCCCTCGGGATTGTCGCGCTGGCCGCGGCGGCATTCCTGACGGTGGGGCCGGTTCGGGCGGTTGCCGTCATGGCGGTATGGCTGGCCGTCTCCCTCGCCTGGACCCTCTACCTGAAGCGCCGCCTTGGCGGCGCCACCGGCGACTGCTACGGCGCGGCCTGCGAACTGGCGGAAACGGCGGCCGGTATCGGGCTCCTCGTCACCGTGTCGACATGAGGGCGTGGTGTGCGAGGCGTGAATGTCCTGTTCCGACCGGGGCGGGTATCGGTTTTTCGATGACAACATAGTTGCCACGCCGATGCCGCTTTCACTGTGAACAGGTTATTTGGCGTGAGTCACGCGGGCCGCGTGTCTATCCGGTTACGGTCTCCGGGAAAATACGCCGCCGCCATGGCGCCAAGAACGAGACGCCGGGCCTCGGCCATCGGCGCGGCGATGGAACATCCGGCCGCCCGGGCATGGCCGCCGCCGCCGAACTGGACCGCGACATCGAGGGCGTCAAGCGGGGCGCGGGTGCGAAGACTCGCTTTCACGACAGACGGGATGGACTCGTCCGTCGCCACCGGTTCGTAGAAAAACACCGCTGCTTCCACACCCGATGTATCCCGAAGAACATTCACCAGATTCTGCGCATCCTCCGGACCGCTTCCCGCCTCGGCGAAGTCGCGCCGGGTCAGCCACGAGGTGGCGAGCCGTCCGTCGTGGCGAAGTTCCATGTTATTGAGGACGGTCCGCTGCAACTGGCGTTCGGCCCAGGAAACGGACTGATAGAGGTAGGTTGCCGCTTCCGGCGGACTGGCGCCGGCCTCGACGCAGGCGAGGGCGGCAGTGAGGGCGGCCGCCGTGGTGTTTTCGTAGGAGAAGCGGCCGGTATCAGTGACAATCGCCGTCCACAGGGCCTGGGCGGCGTCGGCGTCGATGGGGAGGTGTCCGGCCGTGGCCAGCCGCACCACCATTTCTCCGACCGAACTGGCTGACGGATCAATCCAAACCGCCGCGCCGATGCCGGCGCTGGTCGGGTGGTGATTGATGGTGAAGGCGGGAAGGGCGTCGACGGCGGGCCGGATGGACTCGTCCAGCCGCGAGGCGTCGCCGCAGTCGAGAACGCCGAGGCAGTCGTACCGGCGCCACCAGTCCGGCGACGCTTCGCGGATAGGCGCGCCCGGCGGGACGAGAAAACCGAGATACGGCGCAATCGGCCCGTGGACAACCGCGTCCGCCGAATAGCCGACCCGGTTCAGGATGCGGGCAAGGCCGAGGACGGACCCGAGGGCGTCGCCGTCCGGGCGCACGTGGGTGACGAGGGCGAGGCGCTGTCCCGTCCGCGGGCGGAGAAAATCGAGGATGGTCTCTGGCGTCATGACGGTTACGGCAGTTCGAGCTTGCCGCCACGGGGGATGACGATGCCGCCGGCGCGCTCGCGTTCGTACTCGCGGGCCTGCTGGATAAGTTCCTCGACGGCGCTGTTGATGGCTTCCGGGAAGGCGTTGCAGGCTTCACGCAGCGTGGCCGCCTTGATTTCGGCCTGGACCGGGATGGCGCCGTGCGGGGTCATTATCTGCGCCGTTCCCATAAAAATCGGGGTGCGGGCAGTGTCGTCGGCGCCGTCCGGGGTGACCGGGCGGAGGACCTGGATGGAGCCGACGCCGAGATCGGTGAAGGTTTCGGAACGGTAGAGGTTTTCCATATTGACGCGGTCGTTGCCGGTCACGATTTTTTCATCAGCCATGGTAGGCCCTTTATACTGTAAAATGCGTACTACCGGTCGAATCCGCCTGGAATTCGACAAAACCGGCAAGCGTCGCCACCTGCCGGTTCATCGGTACACCCCTCGATTCAGTGTCGGAAAGGTATGAACTGTCCCTCAATCCGGTTCCGGCGCCACGGCGTCGCTGACCAGTTCGAGGTCTTCCGACACGCTGCCGTCCGCCGGCGGCGTCGAAAAGACGTTGGCGAGGCCAAGGGACTGGAGACGGTGATAGGTCGCCGTTTTCAGGCGGATTTTCAATTTTTTGCCCGCTTTGTCCGTGACGTCCCGGGCTTCGCAGAGCATGCCGATCATCATGCTGGGAACGGCCTGGGCGTCGGAGATGTCGAGGACCACCTCCGGGCTGGTGCTTTCCGCCGCCAGGCTGGTGACGATGTTCATGAGTTCCGTTCCGGCCCGAGACTGGTAGCGGGGGTCGAAGCGGGGCGTCAGCTTCAGAACGTTGCCGTGGACCTCGAAACGGGTCATGGATGAATGGTCCATGGGTTCTCCGTTGTGATAAACCAAAGCGCGCGGAAACGGCGTATGTCAATTTTGCCGGCGCACGCGCTTCGGGATGGGCTAAACGTGTGCGTATGCCGCAGTGCGGTTCCGAAAAGGGGGAGGCCTAGGCTTCCTTCTTCTCTTCGGCGCCGGCCGGGGTGGCGCGGATCCAGCGCTTGCGGCCGCGGACCTTGACCCGGACATAGCCGGCTTCCTGGCGGTTGCGGGCCTTGTTGGCTTTTTTCTTCTTCATGTAGCGAATCTTGTATTCCATGGGACAGAACTCCTCCGAAAAAGGAAACGGCGCTGGATACTGGTCCAGCCTGACATAACACTATCATAAATAAACGGCCGGGTGAACCGGAAAAACCGCGCGGCCCTGACGGCCGAACCGTCGTTCACGGGCAATCGTCCATTTGTACTGAATTACCGCGATTGTTTCAACCGGTTCCTGAAATATTCGCCAATGCCTTCCCGGGGGATGCGGGATTGGGCCATGCTGTCGCGTTCCCGGACCGTGACCGTGCCGTCTTCGAGGGTGCCGTTGTCGACGGTGACGCACCACGGCGTCCCGACCTCGTCCATCCGCCGGTAGCGGCGGCCGATGGCGCCGGACTCGTCGTAAAAGGTCTGGATGCCTTCGCCGAGAAGTTCGTTCATGATGTCCCGGGCCCGGTCCGGCATGCCGTCCTTTTTCACCAGCGGGAAAACCGCCACCTTCACGGGGGCGAGGCGCGGGTGGAAGCGGAGGACGGTGCGGACGTCGTTCTTCTCGGCGTCGACGACCTCTTCGTCGAAGGCGTCGCAGAGGAAGGCGAGGGTGGCGCGGTCGGCGCCGGCGGCCGGTTCGATGACGTAGGGCGTATAGCGTTTTTTCGTTTCGGTCTCGAAGTACGACAGGTCCTTCCCCGAATACTCGGTGTGTTTCTGGAGGTCGTAGTCGGTCCGGTTGGCGATGCCTTCCAGTTCGCCCCATTCGCCTTCGCCGTCCGGGTTTTCGAAGGGGTAGAAGTATTCGACGTCGACGCAGGCCTTGGCGTAGTGCGCCAGTTCGCACTGTTCGTGCGGGCGGAGGCGGAGTTTGTCCGCCTTCATGCCGAGGGAGGTGTACCAGTCGAAACGGGCCTTGGACCAGTATTCGTACCATTCGTCGTCGGTGCCGGGTTCGACGAAGAATTCCAGTTCCATCTGCTCGAACTCGCAGGTGCGGAAGGTGAGGTTCGAGGTGGTGATTTCGTTCCGGTAGGACTTGCCGCACTGGGCGACGCCGAAGGGCGGCTTGACCCGGGCGGAATTAAGGACGTTCAGGAAATTGACGAACATGCCCTGGGCCGTCTCCGGACGAAGGTAGACGGCGGACGAACCGATGATGTTGGCGAGGCGTTCCTTTCGGGCCGCGCCCTCGAGGCCGGCGAGTTCGTCGACGGCGTTGAGGATTTCCTGCATCGGATCGACCGGGCCGAGGCTGGTCCGGAACATCAGGTTGAACTGGCGTTCGTCCGACAGATCGCCGGAGCCGCACACCGGGCAGACATAGCCCTGCGGCGGGACGACGCCGTCCAGCTTTTTCCCGTCCTTCCGGCCGCCTTCCCGGTAGACGATGGGGGAGCCGGGGACGGCGCGGGGCGCCTTGTCCGCGCGGAAGCGTTCCTTGCAGTTTTTACAATCGACCAGTGGGTCGGCGAAACCGGCCAGGTGGCCGGAGGCGCGCCAGACGTCCGGGTGCATGATGATGGAGCAGTCGAGGCCGACGACATCGGAACGGCGGGTGACGACGTCTTCCCACCAGGCGTTTTTGACGTTCCGCTTCAACTCGACGCCGAGGGGGCCGTAATCATAACAGGCCTTGAGGCCGCCGTAGATTTCCGACGACTGGAAGATAAAGCCGCGGCGTTTCGCCAGGCTGACGATTTTCTGCATAGTGCTTTCGGCCATGATGGTCCCCTAAGCGTTTCCTTTTTTATATGACTGTGCCAACGTCCCGAAGGGAGAAGGCAAACCGCGTACTGATTTCGCGCTCTCCGGCCGTCCCGCGAAGGCGAAGACGGCCCGGTCGCAATCCGGCTTCCCGGCCGCCGGTTACCGCGACCGGAGCTTCCGAAGAATCTCGATGCCCTGTTCGATCGTTTCGTCCTTGGCCGAATAGGCCAAACGGAAATGGGTGTCCCGTTCCGAGAAACAGCCGCCCGGGATGACGAGAAGGTTGTTCCTGATGCATTCCTCGACGAATTCGGTGCCGGTGCCCCACGGCGTTTTCGTGAAAACGTAAAAAGCGCCGCCCGGCTTGACCGGGTCGTACCCGGCGTCCTTCAGGCCCTCGTAGATGCGGTCCCGCTTCCGCTTGTAATGGGCGATGAAGTCGTCCATCGGGTAGTCGACGGCGGCGGCGGCGGCGGTCTGCATCGGCGTTGGGGCGCAGACGAAGGAGAACTGCTGGAATTTCGTCATGGCCTGGATAAGTTCCGCCGGGCCGACGGCCCAGCCGACTCGCCAGCCGGTCATGGCATGGCTTTTCGAAAAGCCGCCGAGGGTGAGGGTGTGATC
>JAJQFC010000307.1 GCA_021201355.1 Planctomycetaceae bacterium
TGCAAGACCGTCTCCGAACTGCCGGAAGCGGCGGCGAAGTACGGCAACCGCATCGCCTAATTCCTCGAGGTCGAAATCGGCAGCGTCTCCTACGGTCCCGGGCGTGAACAAACCGCCCTGGCCTGCCTGGCCTGATTGAACTGTGCCTGACGATACAGCGTGCCGACGCCGTGGCGATTTCCAGACCGCGTCGGCATGTTTTACAATAACAACCCTTACCCAGGAAATTTTACTTTAGAGGAACTACCTACAATGATGCGTTCTCACACCTGCGGCGAATTGAACAAGAGCCATGTCGACCAGACCGTCACCCTGTCCGGTTGGGCCCAGAACCGCCGCGATCACGGCAGCCTGATGTTTATCGATCTCCGGGACCGCTACGGCCTCACCCAGATCGTCTTCGACACCGAGAAGCCGGAAGTGCTCCGCCTCGGCCAGGACGTCAGGTCGGAATGGGTACTCCAGGTCACCGGCAAAGTGCTCGCCCGCCCGGACGACATGATCAACCCGAAAATGACCACCGGCGAAATCGAGGTGGCGGTGGAGTCGTTCGTCGTCTTCTCGAAATCCGCCGCCCTGCCGTTCGAGGTGGACGAACACGCCAAGGTCGGCGAAGAAGCCCGTCTCACTTACCGCTACCTCGACCTCCGCCGCCCGACCATGCAGCAGAACCTGGCGGCGAGGCACCGTTTCGTCCATGCCATCCGGGAAACCTTGAACGAGATGGAGTTCCTGGAAATAGAAACGCCCATCCTCGCCAAATCCACCCCGGAAGGCGCCCGCGACTACCTTGTCCCGTCCCGCGTGCACTGGGGAAGCTATTACGCCCTGCCGCAGAGTCCGCAACTGTTCAAGCAGCTCTGCATGATCGGCGGCTGCGACCGCTACTACCAGATCGCCCGCTGCTTCCGGGACGAAGACCTCCGCGCCGACCGCCAGCCCGAATTCACCCAGCTCGACCTCGAGATGAGCTTTGCCGAGCAGGAAGATGTCTTCCGCGTCGCCGAAGCGGCGATGAAAGCCGCCTTCAAGGCCGGCTGCGGCGCCGACATCGAAACGCCGTTCCCCCGGATGACCTACCACGAAGCCATGGACAAGTACGGCTGCGACAAGCCGGACCTCCGCTTCGGCCTCGAACTGCATGACCTGTCGGACCTCGTCGCCGAGGTCGAGTTCAAGGTTTTCCGGGCCGTCCTGTCGTCCGGCGGCATTATCAAGGGCATCGTCATCCCCGGCGGCGATTCGTTCAGCCGGAAAGAGCTTGATGTCGAACTCCTCGAAGTGGCCAAGCCGTACGGCGCCAAGGGCCTCGCCTGGATTAAGATCAATGCCTCCGGCGAATATGCCGGCGCGCCGGTGAAATTCTTCACGAAAGAACAGATTGACGCCATCGCCGCCCGCATGGGCGCGAAGCCCGGCGACGCCATGGCTTTCTCCGCCGACTCGAAGCGGATAGTGAACGCCAGCCTCGCCGCCGTCCGGAACTACCTCGGGCAGGTTAAACTGAACCTCACCACCCCCGGCGATTTCAAATTCACCTGGGTTACCGACTTCCCGGCCTTCGAGTGGATGCCCGAGGAAAAGCGCTGGCAGTCCGCCCACCACCCGTTCACCTCGGTCCACCCGGACGACGTCGACTTCATGATGGCGGCCGATCCGACGCGGGAAGACTGCGGCCTTGAGAAAGTCCGGTCCGCCGCCTACGACATGGTCCTGAACGGCAGCGAAGTGGCGTCCGGGTCTGTCCGAATTCACGACGCCGAATTGCAGAAGAAGGTGTTCCAGGTTCTGAACATTCCGGAAGACCAGATTAAGGAACGGTTCGGCTTCTTCACGGACGCGCTCCAGTACGGCACGCCTCCGCATGCCGGCATCGCCCCCGGCATCGACCGCCTCGTCGCCATGATGGTCGGCACGGACAGCATCCGGGAAGTCATCGCTTTCCCGAAAAACGCCCGCGCCGTCGACCTCATGACCGGCGCGCCCGGATCGGTCGAGGAAAAGCAGTTGAAGGAACTGGGCATCAAAAATATCGAAGAGAAAAAATAGAACCGGGCCGTGAAAGTTTGGCGTGTCGGGCGTGTCTCCGGCGCGCAGACACTGCCCGGCGATCCGTTTCGGATTCCGTTGATACCGTATTGTTTTTCGGCAGTGCGAACAAATCCGTCTCCGGCCCGGTCCGTCGCGGCATACCCGCTCGGACCGGGCGGCAGTGGAAGGAGTCAACAAATGAGTTCAATTTTCCCGTTCCCGGGATGGCGTTACGATCCGGGCAAGGTCGATCTCGCCAAGGTCATGGCCCCGCCCTACGACATTATTGACGAAGACGATCAGAACCGGCTCTACGCCCGGGACGACCGGAACGTGGTCAGGCTGATTTTCGGCAAGACCGGCCCCGGCGACTCCCACGTCGACAACCGGTACACCCGCGCCGCCAGCCACCTCGACGCCTGGCGGAACGACATGCTCTTCCTCCAGGACCGCCCCGCCGTCTACCTCTATGAACAGAATTTCTCGAACAACGGCCGCGACTACACCCGCCGGGGCTTTTTCGCCCGGGTCCGCCTGTCCGAATGGGGCAAGGAAGGCATCTACCCCCACGAAAAAACCCTGTCCGGGCCGAAACAGGACCGGCTCGAACTCATGCGTACGACCCGGGGCAATCTTGAGCCCATCTTCAGCCTCCTCGCCGACGCCGACCGCACCGTCGCGGGCACGCTTGAAACCCTCGTCGACTACGAGCCGTGCCTCGACATCATGGACGACGACGGCGTCCGGAACCGGATGTGGGTGGTGGACGATCAGGAACGGCTCCACCGTCTCCTGTCCCAGATGCCGGAGCCGGAACTGTTCATCGCCGACGGCCACCACCGTTATAAAACCGCCCTGGCCTACCAGGCGGAAATCCGCAATGCCATGACCGCCGCCGGACAGGTGCCGCCGCTCCGGGGCGATCTCGATTGCGATTACATCATGATGTTTATCGTGCCGGATTCCGATCCCGGCCTCGTCATCTGGCCGACGCACCGGATTATCTATGGGCTGAAGGATTTCGACCCGTCCGCCTTCCTCACCGCCGCCGAAAAGAATTTCACCATCACGCCGGCCAGCCGGGAAACGATCGAGGCGGAACTTGAAGCGCAGCCCCTGCCCGCCTTCGGCTTCGCCTACCAGCCCGACCGGCTGTTCATGCTCACCCTGAAGGACCGGCAACCGATGGAGGAAGCCCATCCCGACGCCGCCGACGCCTGGAAGGTGCTGGACGTCTCCGTCCTCCACACCCTCCTCATGGACAACCTCCTCGGCATCGACGAGGGAAAGCTTCTCCGGAAGGAGAATATCTTCTATTCGAAGAGCCTCGACGAAACGCTCGACGCGGTCCGCACCGGCCGCGACGGCGCCCAATGCGGCTTTATCCTCCGCTCGACGCCGATGCAACAGGTCAGGGACATTGCCGAAGCCGGCGCCGTCATGCCGCAGAAGTCGACCTACTTCTATCCAAAGCCGCTGAGCGGATTGGTATTCCACCTGTTCTGGTAGCGGTTTGTGTTCCGCACCGGCTCTACTCATACTAAATGTGGTACAACGGGGATGTTTGGTACTTGGGGGTAACCGAATCCGGCCGTGGCGACGCCGTTCCGGCGGCGCCCGGGAACGTCGACCATCGTGCCGGGCGACCGGCCCGGAGAAAAGCGTCGTCCAGGCCGGGCCGACCAGTTTTGGAGGTACTCCACATGCGATCAATCATACGGGTAACCGCGCTTGCCGTCGTTATCGCCTGCCTGCCGACGCTGGCCCGTGCCGGCGAGGACGACGCCCAGCGCGTCCGGAATTTCATCGACGAAGGCGTCAGCCTTCTCCGTACCGGCTCGCAGGACGAGTTGCACCGCGCCATCGCCCGGTTCAAGTCGGCCCTGAAAATCCAGCCGGAAAACGCCGAGGCCTATTTCTGGATTGCCCTCGCCCACTCGGACCTGAACAACTACCTCCGCGCCGCCGACAACGCCAAGGAAGCCACCACCTACGACGACCGCCTGGCCGAAGCCTGGCTCCTCTGGGGACAGGTGCTTCTCTACCAGCGGGAATGGCGGGAGGCGCTCATAAAACTCGAGACCGCCGCCATGCTCCGCCCGGACGATCCGGTCATCCAGTACAACATCGGCCGCGTCCAGTACCACGGTTTCAAAAACCCCGACGCCGCCCTGCCCCGCTTCCGCGCCGCCTGGCAGCGCGGCCAGGAAAGCCGCCGCGACAATCCTGAACTCATCGCCATGACCATCCGCTCCCGCCTCTACATGGGCTGCTGCGAATACGATCGCGGCGTCAAACAGAACAACTTCAACAACCTCACCGCCGCCATCAACGCCTTCCAGGACGTTATCCAGGAACAGCCGCACAACTACGACGCCCGCCTCCGCCTCGCCCTGGCGCTCCGCAAGGTGAACCGGGTGTCCGAGTCGTTCGCCGTCCTGAACGATCTTCTCGGCGTCTTTCAACAGGCCGGCGATGCCGCCGATCCCCGGATGCTGGCGGAAATCCACCTGCAGATCGCCGACCTCTACCTGAAATATCCGGCCCAGTTCCAGGAGCGGATGCGGACCATCCTCCACCTCCGGGAATTCGTCCGCCTCACCGGCGACCTGAGCCACCCGGCCCTTGAACCGGCCCGGGAATACCTGGCGATGTACAACGGGAACGACTGACGCCGCCGGTTCGCGCGGCCGCCATCGGCGCCGCCCTTTCAGTAACGCGGCCATGCGTATTTTATCAATAAAAACCCGGCCGTGGCGATGCGGCCATGCTCACGCCGGAATGGCATGAATAACTAAATGCTTCAGGGGAGGGTTACTGGGAAAACCGCTTCGCAAGGGGAGAACGACAATGTCCGACGCGCCAGCCACAAACACCTGCACCGTCACGCTGAACAAGGGCCAAAAAGTCCTCCAGTGCCGTAAAGGAATGAGCCTGTTCGCCGCCCTTCGGGTCAACGGCGTCCTCCTGCCCACCGGCTGCGGCGCTCGCGGCCTGTGCGGCCAGTGCAAGGTCGTCGTCAACTCTGGCGAGACCGACCTGTTCACGGACAACGAGGTCAGGCTTATCAGCGAACTCGAACGCGCCGCCGGACGCCGCCTCGCCTGCCAGCTCCGCCTTGTCGGCGACATCGACGTCACCGTCCCCGAATATGTCTTTGACGCCCGGGAGCACGCCGTCACCCTGGCGGAAATCACCCCCCTGACCCATGACATCCGCCGCTACAGCTTCCGCCTCCCGGACGGCGACGCCATCCCGCACCGGGCCGGACAGTTCGTCACCCTGGTCGGGAAAATCCCCGAACCGAAGTCCCAGCCGATGCGCTGTTTCTCCTTCGCCACGCCGTCCCGGACCACCGATCATGTCGACCTCATAATCCGGAAAAATCCGAAAGGCATTCTTACCCCGTACCTGTTCGACGGCGCGCAGGTCGGCGAAGCGTTCAAGATGATCGGGCCGTTCGGCGACTTTTTCCTCCGCCCGGGCGACGAGCCGTGCATCTGGATAGGCGGCGGCTCCGGGCTGTCCCCGTTCCTCGGCATGCTCGAAGACATGATGGACAAGGGCCAGCGCCGGCCCGTCCACCTGTTTTTCGGCGCGGTGCTGCCGAGCGACTTGTATTACGTCGACCTTCTCCGGGAAGTCGAGAGCCGGAACGACTGGTTCCGGTTCACCCCCGCCCTCTCCGGCGACGAACGGAGCGATCAGTGCCGGGACTACGGCCTCATCACCGACGTCGTCGCCAAGTACGTCGGCGACGCCTCCGGAAGCCAGGCATACCTCTGCGGCGGGCCTGGGATGATTGCCGCCTGCGTCAAGGTTTTGTGCGAAAAAGGCATGTGCCGGGACAACATCTTCTATGACCGATTCTAAAAAGCCGGCCGCCTCCGCCGCCGGAAAGGAGAAGCCCGTCCTTATCTACGCCACCACCCTACGGGCCGGTTCGCAAGGCGACGGCGTCAAGTTCGCCCTCGACTACAAAATCCTCCTCGCAACCACC
>JAJQFC010000086.1 GCA_021201355.1 Planctomycetaceae bacterium
CAACAGTGATTGCCCGGAGTTGGGGAACATGGAAGCCATGCGGCGCCTCCACGGCATTTTGTGGGCGTTCGATTTTTACACATTCACCCCCCGGCCCGATATTCAAACAAGCCCTGCCTACCCCGAGGACATTTCATTCCTATCGGACGGCGATCCGTGGCAAGCGAACATGGATCGGAAGGCGGCGACCATGGCGAGCATAGAGGCATCGTTAAACGCGATACAGGCGCGTCTGGACGGTATGGCGACCTCGGCCGAGTCTCTTGCCACTGGCGCCGAACTGGTCGCCAACATCGAGGAGCACGCCCGGCTGCGGACATCGAGTAGAGCGAAAACCGTCAAGAAGACAAAGACGGTTCGGGCGGCGGGATAAAGTCGGGTGTGATCAATTAAAAAAGGGGGGGGTGCGAAAAGCCCGTACCCCCCTATTAATTACATTTCCTTGGAGGTAAGAATGGCCGGATATCAAAAAAATCGGAAGAAGAACGCCGGACCGAAGGTGCAGAGCCGTAAGCACCGTGTCGATAAAGCCCGGATTCGCCAGGCAAATGCCAAGCCACATCAAAACAAGTACCAACACAAAAAGAACGAAGGGTAATAAATGACATGTTAAGCGACAGGGATTTGTGGCGGATACTTCTGACCGCACCACACACCCAGCCACCTGAAGAATGGATCGCCACAGCGAAGGCCGCTCTGTCCAGCGGCCCTGGTGACACCTATGGGACGGACGATTATATTGATTTATTCTGCCGGGCCATAGTTATTGCTTTCGAATATTACGAAAATTATGCGCGCCAAAACGACGTTTTTTATAATGGTGCCCTTCGCTGTGAAAGTGCCGTCTCTATTTTCGAAGGGGCTGTAATTGCTTCGGGGATGCAATCGTGGCATGTATTTAGTTCTGATTACTCAATTATCGATCTGGCAAAAAGTCAGTCCCTTATTCAGGTTAGAACAGTGGCCGGGCTATGGGAACATGATGGAGACTATTGCGAATTAACATATCCCGGCCATAAGCGGGGCGAAATAGAGTCTTCCCCGACGTTGCCAGTGGCTGGGGAAAAGGAGCGTATTGCGCCTTGGAAAATGGCACAGAGAATATCCACTGCGGCCAGCGCCAACGCCCAAGCCACCGGCGGGCAAGGAGGCGACGGTGGGCATTCGCTATCACAAAGCGCACCGATTTAATACGCCTCACCGGTCGCCAAGACAGGAGATGTGAATATTCATAATTACATTTACGATCCGGCTGTACTGGCTGAAACTGTTGGAAAAAAGGTATTGGAGGGCGTCCAGCTTGGTGACTTGATATGGCATAGTAGGGATGGTGACCGAGGCAATAAAAATACCGCCAAGGGGCGCCCAATAAGTACTGATGAGCGACGAGATGCCGAGCGAGCCCAAAAATGGGAGAAAGCGAAGGCCGCTGGCGTATCAAAAGCCGACCACTGTGAGGATGAGAGCATTTCGGTGGACGATTTAGAAGCCACGCTTGGCCGAGTCCGAAAGCGAAAAAAGGCCTCGGAATAATCTTTTCCGTGTTACTCCGAACGGAAATCTTTATTCCGAAATACTTTTATCTGGAATTATAACCCCCGCGATGTCGGGGGTTATTGCGTTTCTGGTCTCGGAAAAAATGCTGGAAATATGTCCGGAAAATTATTCCGTTCCGAATGACCATTATCACTTTTTCATCAAAACGCCGCACGGTGCGCGTAACGTTGACCGTTTGATGAAAAGGAAAGAAATGCCGAACTTCATGACTACCGGCCAAGTGGCTCAAATTTTGGGCGTCTCCCGTGACCAACTTCATTTCGCTATCAGGTATTCCGGCGCACCCGAGCCGGCGGCCGGGAAAGTCGGGAACCGCCGCATTTACTCCCTGGACGATGTTGAGCGTCTCCGCGATTGGTACAGCGAACGCCAGGCAGGGAGGGTCACCCATGCCTAAAAACAATGCACCCCGCACCGGGTGGGATGCGGGGCGAGGCCGGGGCACCGGCCAGAATAGTCTACCTGGCTTCAATCTACCCGACAACGTTCCCGAAATCAACTCGGAACCCCGAACCACAAAGGAACGGTTCATCCGTGGGCCCAGGCCATCATTCTCCGTCGCGTTCTGGCCGGCAACGTCACCACCGCCGACGACGTATGGCGTATCCGCGCCGTTCCGGAAGGCATCCAGCACCGCGTCATGGGTGAAGCCTTTGGTGGCCTGGCCAAGATGGGCCTGATCGCCTCGGTACGTCACGAACGGTCACAGCGTGGTGAAAGGCATGGAGGTTTCCATCAGGTATGGCGCGTCGGCGATGTCAAGGCGGCCCGGGCGTACCTCTCGGCGCTGGTCAAGTCAAAGGACGCCATCACAATCATAGCGAACAAAGGAAAAGTTCGATGACCACGCTGCCCGCAGTGACGAATACCGACATGGAGGCGGCGGTGATTGGTGCGGTTATCCTGGAACCGTCCACATTTCCCGTCGTCTCCGCAATTGTCAAACCCACCGACTTTTCCAATTCGGCGCTGAAGACAGTATTTCTCGCCTTAATGACGCTTTACTCCGAGGGACAGCCGCTTGACCCATGCCTTGTGGTGGCAGAATTACGGCGTACAGGGCGATTGGATGGCATTGGTGGTATCTCCACTATATCCGACCTAACGGAAGCCGCCACGACCGGCGTAAACGCCAAATTTTACGCCGAAAAGATGGTTGCCGCCGTCAGGGATAGGCGGCGGGCTGACGCGATATCTGCCTCGATGACTGCCATTGCGTCAGGCAAAAACCCAACGGAAGTCTGTCATACCCTGCAAAAGCAGTTGGCTGACCTGTCCGGGGACGTCGGGAAAATAACCATCCTCGATGCTGGCGTATGGCTACAGGAGACAATTCCCGGAAAGCCCGCCGTTATCGATGGCCTGTTGGACATAGGCGATAAAGCTTTCCTGATTGGCGGCCCAAAGACAAGAAAATCATTCTTCGTGATGCAGCTTGCCCTTTGTCTGGCTGCGGGACGGGACTTCCTTGGCTTCACGGTCCCGGCGCCGATACGTGTGGCGGTTTGTCAGATGGAAATCCAGCCGCACCATTACCATCGGCGGCTATCGCGTTTGGCGGACGCCAAGGCAATCGACTACAGCCTTTTATCCAATCGGTTATATATCGCCAATCTCCGCGGCGTAACGGCCGACCTAGACGACATCACCGCTGGCTTGTACCAATTCCGGCCTGAAGTGGTGATCCTTGACCCCATGTACAAACTTTACAAGGAAGGCCATGATGAAAATTCGGCCGGCGATGCTGCATCCTTGCTGGCGAAGTTCGACAGGCTGGTGGAAACGCTTGATTGCGCCCTTGTAGTGGTCCACCACGACAACAAGCGGGCGTCAGGCGATACTAAAGCCACGTCCAGAGGGTCCGGCAGTAGCGCCGTTGCCAGAGACTACGACGCGGCGCTGTTGTTGACCGCCCATGCGACGGAACCGGACGCGATGGTTCTGGAGACCATCGCCCGGAATCACCCATCCCGGGACCCCGTCACCGTTCTTTGGGACGTGAATCGGTTCGTGGTGGCAGATTCCATAGTCCCGACACCTGAGACATCCGGGACAAGGCTGGCGCAATCAAAGAAAGGCCCGACCGATGAGGAGATCATCGGGATGGTCGCCGAGTGGTTTGGTGACAAGCCAATCGCCTCGACCGTCCTGCAATCCCGCATCCACGACACTTTCAAAATAGGTGAAAAGCGAACCCTTCGAATAATCGGGGCCTGATTGAGTCCAGGGGATTCATTCGCCAGAAGAACCCCGAAAAGGGTCGTTATGAGGTATTTTCCCCCTCTCTGGTCCGCAGGTCGGCAAGCACCGCAAATGGCGAATTGCCGACCTGCGGACCAGCCCCGCTGGGTAGTGGCGCGCACCCTTATAATATAAGGGGGGCGCCCCCCCCCCCAGCCCCGCCGGGGAAAACCAGCGAAGCTGTCCCCCAAACCGAAAATTGGCGCCCACCAAAAAAGCTCTTATCCTGAACCGCACTTCCGTCTTCCGAGATCGAAGGAGTGACAGCAATGACCAAAGAATCAGCCGCCGCCAGTCGCGACAGCGCTTCGTACCTGGACCACCCGCACGACGGGATTCGTGAGGCACTTGATATAGCGGTTACCGGTGGCGATGGATGGCCCCAGGTTATTATACCTGACTTTAGCCGCCTCACCGGTAAAGCCCGCGATAACGCCTTCGATGAATGGTGACATGTCGTCGAACGGTATAGGGGCGCCATGTACGAGTGCTATGACAGTTACGTCCGAAAATATCCACGGTTGAACCTGGCAAAATATCTCCGGCAGACGCTTCGGGAACATTTCGACTTCATCGGTGTTGCCGGGTGGTATGCGCACGCCGCCCGCCCGCACCACCCGCGCCGACGCCGTGGTCGCCGGTAGGTACTTCCGGTTGGCGACCGATACGGGGGGGCCGGCAAGGCACGACATTTCCCCAGTCACCGGTTACGAAACGGGGTTAACGAAAAAGCGAGGTAACAAAACATCGCGTTCCGTGTGGTTTATGCTGGCCGGCACTGCCGATGTTGTTAACCGTTAACCTGAAATTTTTCCAGAAAAACAGCCGGACGCCGCGACTCAGGGCACCGGCAGGGCCCGGGGGGTGAAAAAGTACCTTGACGTCCCCCGGGTAGAGGGGGGCGCCTTCTTTCCGGGCCTCCCTCTCAGCCCTTGGCCCGGTGCGCCCCGAAGCGCCACTTTGAATTGAGCCGATTGAAAAACCATGATTACCATTCTTGAAAAGCGAGACGAAAATGACCGAGCATGATACCCTGTTACTCGACGCCCGGGACGTCGCCACCATGTGCCGGTTGAGCAAATCCACCTGGCATAAGCTGGTCGCCAGTGGCAAAGCGCCAAAGCCGATTAAGCTGGGGCGTTCTTCCCGCTGGAATCGCGGCGAACTGGAGGACTGGATCGCCGCCGGCTGTCCAGCCCGGTACAAATGGACCATCACACGAAACGCGAAGTAATCGTAGATATCACTTGAATAATAGGGCTCCGTATATTAAGGTGTAATTATGACAACCGATGACCAGCCACCCAAACGCCCCCGCGGCCGCCCGCGTAAGCCTCAGCCCTTGAACCCTCCGCCGAAGAGGCCGAGAGGCCGTCCGGCAAAGGCGGAGGATGAACGGAAGACCATCCATGTCCCTCTTCGCTTTACCCCGGCCGAGCATGCGGCGCTTCACCAGGCGGCGGACGATGCGGGTGAACCGCTGACCGAGTTCATCATGGGGATCGTGTGGGCGAAGTTGCGCAAGAAGGGGACCAAGCCATGAGCGTCTTTCGACGGAAGCGCACCGGCAGGACCGGAAAATTACGGGCCGATGCCACATGGACGGTTGAGTTCGCAGACCATGACGGCGTGACCCGGCGTCTGGCCGCTTTTTCCGACCGGTCCGCCAGCGCCGAACTGGAGCGCCACGTCAAGCGCCTCGTTTCCCTTCGCATGGCCGGCGCCGGTCCGGATGCGGAACTGTCTCGCTTCCTGGAAATGTGCCCTGCGGCGGTCCGTGACAGTCTCGCCAATTGGGGCGTCATTGCCTGCGAACGAGCGGCGGCGGGGAAGCGGTTAAGCATCCATCTTGATTCTTGGATATCGCACCTGGAAGCCTTGGAAAGCGCCCCGCGTCACTGTCGGCAATCAAAGGCCCGGCTGGAACGCATGTTTTCCGAGTGCCGGATGACGTTCTGGACCGACGTCCAGGCCGACAAGGTGGAAGCGTGGCTTGCCGGCCACCGCA
Organism: Planctomycetaceae bacterium; assembly: GCA_021201355.1. GTDB lineage: Bacteria > Planctomycetota > SZUA-567 > SZUA-567 > SZUA-567 > JAJBSZ01. The sequence goes on from JAJQFC010000086.1 coordinate 5,807, forward strand.
AGGCGACCATGAGCAACCGCACCAGCAATTCCTACCTGGCGACGGCGAAGGCGTTTTGCGCCTGGATGGTCAGGCAGGGCTGGCAACCACCAATCCCTTATCTCGCCTATCCAAAGTGAACGAAGCGGCGAACAAGCGCCATGAACGTCGAGCCTTCACGCCGGAGGAGGTGACGAGGCTGTTGGGTGC